>DATKEE010000126.1:0-18137 GCA_035544555.1 Candidatus Methylomirabilota bacterium | reverse complement strand
TACCTGAAGGAACGCAAGGCCCGCCTGAAATGACCGCATGAGCAACGCCTTCGCCATCGCCGCCGTCACCGCCGTGATGAAGGACATCCTTCACAACGGCTTCGTCGCCCATGATCTCTCGGCGACGCTCGGCGAAGTTTCGGTCAGCGCCATTCCGCCCGACCGCGTGATCCCGTCCAGCGGCGAGGATCCGAATCAGCTCAACCTTTTCCTCTATCAGGTCACCCCCAATCAGGGCTGGCGCAATGTGGATCTCCCCTCGCGCGACACCCGCGGCGAACGCGTCGCCAATCCGCCGCTTGCCCTCGATCTGCATTACCTCCTCACGGCGTACGGGGCGAGAGACTTCCATCCCGAAATCGTCCTGGGCCACGCGATGCAGCTCCTCCACGAGAATCCCATTGTGACGCGCGACGCCATTCGCAGGGCGCTTTCTCCATCCGTGCTTCCCGAGGGGTTTCCCGCGTCGCTGGCGACCTCCGACCTCGCGGAACAGGTCGAGCAAATCAAGATCACGCAGGAGATTCTGAGCGCCGAGGAAATCTCGAAACTCTGGTCCGCCTTCCAGGCAAAATACCGCGCCACCGCCGCCTATCTCGTCACGGTGGTTCTCATCGAAAGCCGTCAGTCCACGCGGGCCGCCCTGCCGGTCCAGGCGCGCAAACTCTACGTCCGCCCGTTCCATCAACCGGAAATCGAACGCATCCGCTCCGCCGCCGGGCCCAATGAACCCATCACCCCGGCCAGCACCCTCCTTATCGAGGGACACCGCCTCCGCGCCAAAAACGTCCAGGTGTTCGCCAATGGCATTGACCTGAGCGCGGCGATTGCCGATGTCCGCGACACCCGCATCGAACTGCCGCTTCCCGCGCCGCTTCCCGCCGGCATGCGCGCCGGTGTTCAGGCCGTCCAGGTGGCCCACCCCATCGACATGGGAACACCTGAAACGCCGCACCGCGGATTCGAATCGAACGTCGAAGCCTTCATCCTCCGTCCCTCGATCACACCGTCCGTCGCCAGCACGTCCGACGACGGCATCGTGGACGGCGTGACCCTGAAGCGCGGCGAACTGCAGGTCACGTTCACTCCCGCTGTCGACCGAAAACAGCGCGTGACTGTTTTCCTGAACGAGTTCAACGCGCCGGCCTCGCGTCCTCCGCACGCCCACAGCTTTCAGGCGCCCACCGGGAACGGCATCGCCGGCAGCGGCACGGAAACCGGTTCCATCAACTTTCCCTATCGGAAGGTGGCGCCGGGGGACTACCTCGTGCGCGTGCGGGTGGACGGCGCCGAAAGCCTCCTGGCCGCCGATGGCTCCGGGCAACTCGCGCAACCGCAAATCACCATTCCATGACCTCGCACGCCCCCAACTGGAGCGAAGCCAACCAGCGCCATTTGATGGCATCGCTGGCCGGCGTGCGGACCGCGCTCGAGCGGCACGCGGCGACGCATGCGTCGAACACCGGGGAACCACCGGAAGCGGCAGGGACAGCGGAGGTCGTTGAATTGCCGCCGTCCCTTCCGGGTCAGCCGCCGTTCGCGTTGGAGGCGGTGACCACCGGATTCGGCCTGACCCCGTTCGAGCGTGACGTGTTGCTGCTGGCGGCCGGCATGGAGTTGGACAGCCGTTTCGCCGCGTTGTGCGCCCGGGCGAATGGCGATCCCGCGCGCGCTTTCCCGACATTCAGTCTTGCGCTGGCGACGTTGCCCGGCGCGCATTGGAGCGCGCTGAGCCCGGGCGGGCCGCTGCGTCGCTGGCGACTGATTGAGATCGGCGGAGGGAGCACCATCACCGGCAGCGCGCTCCGCATCGACGAACGCGTGCTGCATCATCTGACCGGGACCGGGTGCCTGGAGGATCGGTTGCAGGGATTGGTCGAGCCGGTGCCTTCTCCAGGACCCATGCCCGGAACTCTCGAGGCGCTCGTGAAGCGCATTCTGGAGGCATGGTCCGACTCCACCGGATCGCTCCTGAGGATTCAATTATGCGGCCAGGATGCCGGCGCCCAGACCGCCGTCGCCTTCGAGGCCGCCCGCGCCGCCGGCTTCCGGCTCCACCGCCTCCGCGCGGAGCACATTCCGTCGGGCGTTGCCGAACGCGAATCGTTCATGCGTTTGTGGGAGCGGGAATCGGTTCTCGGCCGCGCCGCCCTGCTGATCGATTGCCGGTCGGCGGAGGAGGATGAACTCCAGCGTCGCGCCGCCGCCTTGATCGATGCCATGGGTGGCGTGCTGCTGGTCGCGTCCCGGGAACCGTTGCGCGAGGTGTCGCATCCCATGATGAGGCTGTCCGTTGCACGGCCGGACGCGCCGGAACAGAGGGCCCTCTGGGAACAGGCGCTCGGCCACGCCGGCGCGCAACTCAACGGCGCGCTCGAACAACTCACCGCCCAGTTTCAATTCGGGATCGAGGACATCCGGACCACTGCGCTCGAACTTCAGGCTGCCGGGAAACGGCGCGAACCCGCCTCCGAACTGGGACCGGTCTTGTGGTCGGCCTGCCGGGCCCGCGCCCGCATGCAGCTCGACGATCTGGCGCAGCGCATCGAACCGGTGGCGACCTGGGAGGATCTGGTGCTGCCGGGCGCGCAACTCGATGTTCTCCACACCCTCGCGGCGCACGTGCGGCATCGGTTCCGGGTTTACGAGGACTGGGGCTTTTCCCGGAAGGGGGCGCGCGGGCTGGGCATCAGCGCGTTGTTCGCCGGCACCAGCGGCACAGGCAAAACCATGGCGGGGGAGGTTCTCGCCAATGAACTCCGGCTCGATCTCTATCGCATCGACCTCAGTGCCGTGGTCAGCAAATACATCGGCGAGACCGAAAAAAATCTGCGCCGGGTGTTCGACGCGGCGGAGACCGGCGGGGCGATCCTGCTGTTCGACGAGGCGGACGCGCTCTTCGGCAGGCGCAGCGAGGTGAAGGACAGCCACGACCGTTACGCCAACATTGAGGTCAGTTACCTGTTGCAGCGAATGGAAGCCTATCGCGGACTCGCCATCCTGACCACCAACCAGAAGCAGGCGCTCGACCCGGCGTTCCTTCGTCGCATCCGGTTCGTCGTCCAGTTTCCATTCCCCGACAACGCCCAGCGCGCCGGCATCTGGCGTAGGATTTTCCCGAAGGAAACCCCCACGCGCGACCTGGACCCCGCGAAGCTCGCGCGCCTGAACATCGCCGGCGGCAACATCCGCAACATCGCGCTCAACGCCGCGTTCCTGGCCGCGGACGATCAGCAGCCCGTGAGCATGCGCCACGTCGCCAGGGCCGCCCGCGGCGAATACTCGAAACTCGAAAAACCGCTCACCGACGCGGAGATCGGAGGCTGGGAATGAATCGATCCCAAATTGATCTGCGCATCGACGAACTCGTCCTGACGGGTTTCCGCCCCGGGGATCGCCACCGGATATCGGATGCCTTTCAACGCGAACTTCAGCGGCTGATGGAAACGCATTCCGGCGGGCTTTCGCCGCGCGGGGATGCCGGCATCGACTCGCTGCCCGCGCCCGCGTTCGACTTTCCGGCCGGCATGCCGCCGCGCATCGTCGGTCGCACCGCCGCACGCCAACTCTACCAGGCCTTGAGCACGCAACCATGACCCGGACACCGTCCAGAACAGAGGAAAGCGAATCGACGACGGCAAAGCCCGCCGCGCCGAAGTCATTTCCGTTTCTGCTCCAGCGCAAGTGCGCGTGCGGCGGGACACCGGGCGCGGATGGAGAGTGCGAGGAATGCCGCCGCAAACGCGCCGGCCTGCAACGCCGCGCGGCGGATTCCACGGCCCCGGGTTCGATTCCGCCCATCGTTCATGACGTGCTCCGTTCCCCGGGCGAACCCCTGGACCGGGCCACCCGCGGATTCATGGAGTCACGCTTCGGCCATGATTTCGGCCGGGTTCGCGTCCACACCGGCGCCCTCGCAGCGGAATCCGCTCGGTCCGTCAACGCCCTCGCCTACACCGTGGGTCAATCGGTGGTGTTCGGCGCCGGCCGGTTCGCGCCCGACAGTCCTTCCGGTCGCCGGCTGCTGGCGCACGAACTCGCCCATGTCGTCCAGCAATCCGGCGGCGCGGGTCCGCTGGAAGGAATTTTACCGGCTGATTCCTCATGGGAACGCGAGGCCGATGCCGCGGCCGGGACCGTCCTTTCGGGAGGACGCGCGACCGCCGGCTCCAGGATTCACCGTCCCGTGCTCGCCCGATTCGTCGAGTCGAGGACACGGAATGAAGACGACGGCTCGGAAGTCACCGTGGAGCGTGTCATCACGCCGGGACAATGCCGTCTGCGCCGGGAATCGCGGACCGAAACTCGCGGCGACATCACCGGGAGCGAGGCTTTCTTCGAGTTTGATTTCTGCCGGGGCAATGTCGGGACCACGACCCGTGGCGCCCTCGAATATGGTCAGGCGCTGGAAGACGCGAGGGAGGCGGCGGCGAATCTGGTCCGCAATCTCACCAGCGGCCAAGACCCGCAGCAGGCGCTGCAAACCTTTCGAGATGAGCTTCGACAAATCGCGCCGGGCGCCAGTGTGCGATTCAACCTGCGCGCGCCCGGATTCCGATTCAATCTCACGGGGACGGGCGAAGCCAGCGTGGCTGGGGGGGCCTCAGGGCAGGCCACCGCGCGCGCCGAAGTGGACGTGGGCCCCGTGACATTGGGGGTGGAAGGAACGGTGCGCGGCGGCACCCAGGACGATCCGAGCGGGCAGGCGACCATCACAATCGAGCCGCGCCGGACCCGGGAAACGCCCGATTGCCGCGTCTGCTCCTGTTCGCCGCCCCGCATCGAGTTCCGTTGCACGCGGCGTCCGGCGCCGTCCGAGCCGGAACCGCCCGCGCCGCGTCCGCAACCGGTCATCGTTCCCTTGTTTTACGAATACGAGACCACCGATCCACGCGCGGGTTGGGAGGCCCGTTACCAGGAGATGCTGCGGCTTGCGATCTCCAGGATTCGCGAGGGCTACACCATCGCCCGCATCGAAGGCAATGCCTCTCCGGAGGGCCGCGAACAACCGCGCCGCGGCGGCCGGTTCGAGGGCAACATCGCCCTGGCCGAACGCCGCGCCCAACAGGCCCAGGCGGACCTGCGCGCGGCCATCGAGGCCGCTTCAAGCGGACTCGGCATGCGCGGCTTCGAACATCTCCGCGCCGCGCTCGATGCCAGTTACCCGGTCGAGGGACGCGGCGAATTGTTCGGGCGATCCGGCGATCAGGAGGTGGCGAACAATGCCCTCTTCAGTCATCTGCAGAACGAGCTGCGCGAGCCGGGCGAGGGTCAGCCGGATCCGCTCGAGGAGTCAAATTTGACGGGCGAACAGCTTCCGTCCGATGTCACTGGAGAAGTGTCCGGTCAGGTCGAGGAATTCAGGACCGGCCGCCGCGGTCAACGGCAGCTCACCCGCGCCGAACGCCTCGAGGCCGTCTATCAACCGATGCGGCGCGCGCTCATCTTCCTCGACCCCCCCCCGCCTCCACCCCCCAGCCTCGATATCTCCCCCGAGATACTCGAGAACGTCATCGGACGTTCCATTCCATGTACCGATGAACACCGCCGTCTCTTCAGCACGGACCCGCCCGCGGCGGAAATGTTCGAAGGCGAATGCACGGAACCGGGCGAACGTCCGGACCGCCGGAGAGGAGGCACGCGATGAAATACCAGGCGTGCGGCAGCGAGCCCGGGGTCACGACCGGAACATGAAGACGCCAACCCACAGGAACGCAAACGGAACCCGGAACGGAGCATTGCCTTCCGGCCATTTCGTCATGCAACGCCGGTGCGCCTGCGGCGGGGGAAAGGCATCCGGAGCGGAATGCGAAGAGTGCCGGCGGAAAAGACCGCCCTTGCAGCGCCGCGCCGGCGGACCGAAGTCCCGCGCCGGCGCGCCGGACATCGTTCGAGACGTGCTCTCAGCCGCGGGCCAGCCACTGGATGCCTCCACCCGTCACCGGATGGAGGACCGACTCGGACATGATTTCAGCCGGGTTCGTGTTCACGTCGATTCACGGGCCGCGCATTCCGCGGAAGCGGTCGCCGCCCATGCCTACACCGTGGGAAGCCACGTGGTGTTTGGTTCCGGTCAATACTCGCCAGGCTCCGACGGCGGCGACCGATTGCTGGCGCACGAGCTGACACACGTGATTCAGCAGGGGGTTAACCATCCCGGCGCGGAGGCTGCCCATCCGTCCGGCAGCATCGAGATGGGTCCCGAAGACGGACCTTTGGAGCGGGAGGCGGACGCCGTCGCCGCAGGCGTGGCCGGACCGGTGAATACCGCCGCCTCACCGGCCGGGAATGGAATTCTTCTTCGGGCGCCCATTCGGGATATGCGGGATCGGTTGAGGATGGGTTATCCACTGCCGTACCGGGAGGCGACCGAACTGGTGGAATGCATCCGGATCATGGGCGAGGAGAACGCCGCCTATTGCCGACAGGAAGTGCTCGGAGAGGAACCGGAGGCCGCGCCAGCCGCCGCCCAGCCGCCTTTCCAGCATTGTGACCCCAACCGCCCGCTGACCTGGGCGGACTTTACCGGGTCCCCTTCCGGCGGAACCAGCGCGTTCACGGCCTACGATTTCAATCGCGTCACGACTCCGTCGGGAGATCGCATCCGCGCGGCGTTCGCTCCCGGTCGTTCCTTCGTGCTTCCGCAGTTCGGAAATCCAACGGACTCGAACCTTAACGGATGCGCGGCCAACATCAGTCAGTGTGAAACCTTTTTCCCGCCCGGAAGCACTGGCGGCAGCTTTGCCCTGAACTCCACTCCCAGCACCACGTGTCCGGCCGCCGTGCGCGCGGACGCCGCTGTGGTGGCGGGTTCGCGGTCCAATTGCGCCGGCATCATCGCCACCGAATGCCAGCGCGTCGCCCAGGCGGAATCGGATCGCCTCCTCCGGCACGAACAACTGCATCTCGACATTGCCTGCGTGCTGGCGGAGAAGGCGAACGCGGCGCTGGCCGCGGGCGGAACATTCGCGACCGTTCATGCCGCTCTCCTGAACCGGGACTCCCAAGTCACCGGCCAGTACGACACCCAGACGCAGCGAGGCTGTCTCGCCGCGCAACAGGCCACGTGGGAAACCAACGTCGCCAACGGACTCCCCGCCATCACCATCCCATGAGCACGTTTCCCAATACTCCTGCACTGTTGAAGGGCGGCATCGTGTTGCTCGATCCCGAGAGCTCCGCCGTGCGCCGCATCATCGCGCTTCAATACAACCCCGATTCCCTCACGCGCACGCTTCAGCCGCAAACCTTCGGCGGGGAAGGCGGCGACCGCCTGGACGCCCTCCGTCTCACCGGCCCGCCCGTCGAAACCTTCAAGCTGGACGCCGAAATCGACGCCACGGATCAGCTCGAGTTTCCCGATCAGAACCCGAACACCGTCGAAGCCGGCATCCACAGTCATCTCGCCGCGCTCGAGACCATCGTCTATCCGTCGAGCGGCCAGCTTCAAACCAATCACCAGCTCGCGGGGGCGGGCACCCTCGAGATCGTGCCGATGCAGGCGCCGCTCACGCTCTTCATCTGGAGCCGCAATCGAATCCTCCCCGTCCGGCTCACCGAGTTCACCATCACCGAGGAGGCCTTCGATCCGGCCCTCAATCCCATCCGCGCCAAAGTCAGCCTCGGCCTGCGCGTGCTCAACGTGAACGACGTCGGCTTCACCCACAAGGGCGGCAGCCTCTTCATGATCTATCAACAACAAAAGGAACGTCTCGCTCAACAGCATCAGGGCGGCTCGCTCCAGACGTTCGGCATCGGAGGCATCCCATGAACCCCAACCCGTTCCCCATCACCAGCCGGTACCACCGCGTCGCCACCGCCGAATGGAAGACGCGCGACGGACGCACGATTGTCCATCTCCGACGCCGCTTCATTCCGCCCGCGGAACGCCTCGCCCTGTTGCGGGAACACACCGTCCACGAGGGCGACCGGCTGGACAACGTCACCGCCCGCCACCTCGGCGATCCCGAACAGTTCTGGCAAGTGTGCGACGCGAACGAAGCGATGCGTCCGCGGGAACTGACGGAAACACCGGGCCGGCGTCTGCGCATCACGCTGCCGGAGGGCATCCCCGGTTTGTGAATTCCTGAGTCCGCATGTTCAAAGGCTTTCATCTCACGCTGTTGATCGGGCCTGTCGTGCCGGTGCCGGTGCCGCGCGAGGTCCTCGACGCGTTGACCAGCGTCCAGGTCACCACCCCCGCGGGCGATCCCGGCGGGTTTCAACTCCAGTTCACCCTGAGCAATCGCTCGCCCCTGCACACCGCCTTTCTTCTCACCGCCGGTCAAACGCCACTGCTCCGTGTGCTCATCGTCGCCACGATCAGCGGCGTGCCCCAGGTCCTGATGGACGGCGTGATGACCCGCAACCAGGTCAGCGCCGGCGGCCAGCCGGGCCAGTCCATCCTCACCATCACCGGCGAGGACCTCACCAAGGTCATGAGCCTCCAGGATTTCAGCGGCATTCCCTATCCCGCCATGCCCGCCGAGGCCCGCGTCGCCCTCACCGTCGCCAAATATGCGATGTTCGGCATGATCCCGATGGTCATCCCCAGCCTCTTCACCGATGTGCCCATCCCCATCGAGCGGATTCCCACACACCAGGGAACCGATCTCGATTATGTCCGGCAACTCGCCGCGGACGCCGGCTACGTTTTCTACATCGATCCGGGTCCGTTGCCGGGAATGAACACCGCGTATTGGGGGCCGGAGATCAAGGTCGGCGTTCCTCAACCGGCGTTGAACCTGGACATGGACGCGTTCACCAATGTCGAGTCATTGAACTTCAGCTTCGACGGCACGAACACGACCCTGCCCATCGTTTTCATCCAGAATCAACTCACCAAGGTGCCGATCCCGATTCCGGTGCCGAACCTCAACCCGCTGCAACCGCCGCTCGGTGTGATCCCGGCGCCGATCACCAACATCACGATGATGCGCGACACCGCCAAGGAAACACCCATGAAGGCCCTGAGCCGCGGTCTGGCGGAGGCCGCCAAATCCGCCGATGCGGTTAGCGCCAGCGGTTCCCTGGACGTGGTGCGATACGGGCGCGTGTTGAAATCGCGGCAACTGGTCGGCGTGCGCGGCGCGGGGCTGGCCTACGACGGTTTGTATTTTGTGAAGAGTGTGACCAGCACGATCAAGCGGGGCGAGTTCAAGCAGACCTTCGAACTGACCCGCAACGGTCTGGTCTCCATCACCCCAACGGTTCCCGTATGAGCGACAGGTATTACGGCAAATATCGCGGCATGGTCATCAACAACGTCGATCCCATGCAGATCGGGCGCGTGCAGGTGCAGGTGCCAGACGTCGCCGGCCTCATTCCCGGCTCCTGGGCCATGCCCTGCCTGCCGTTCACCGGCAAACAAATGGGCCTCTGGGCCATTCCGCAGATCGGCACCGGCGTGTGGATCGAGTTCGAACAGGGCAACCCGGATTTCCCCATCTGGAGCGGTTGCTGGTTCGGGTCCGCCGCCGAAGTTCCCGCTCTCGCCCTCGCCGCGCCACCGGCCATTCCCAATTTTGTCATTCAAACCCAGGGACAAAACACCCTCATGTTGAGCGATGTGCCGGGCCCGACCGGCGGCATTCTGCTCAAGAGCACCACCGGCGCGCTGATCAGCATCAACGACGTCGGCATCACCATCTCGAACGGCAAAGGCGCCATGATCACGATGACCGGTCCCACCGTCACCGTGAACGCCGGCGCGCTCACCATTACCTGAACCTCCCATGCCCGGACCCCTTTTCCATGTCAACGCGACCGCCATCTGCCCGCACGCGGGCCAGGTCACCACCATTTCCTCCAACACCCGCGTCCTGGTCGGCGGCATGCCCGTCGCCACAATCGCCGACACATTCCTCATCGCCGGTTGCGCGTTCACCATCCCCGGCCCCAAACCCCAGCCCTGCGTCAAGGTCCAGTGGCTCGTCCCCGCCGCCCGCGTCCTCGTCAACGGCCAGCCCGCCATCCTGCAAACCAGCCCCGGCCTCTGCCTCAGCGGCGAACAAATCCCGCAAGGACCGCCCACCGTCGTGGTCAACCAACCCCGCGTCATCGGCACATGACAAACCTCGACCATCCCTTTCGCATCGACCGCCGCGGCCGCACCGCCGCCGTGGACGAAAACGGATTCATCCGCGACCTGATCGAGCAGGTGCTGTTCACCTCGCCCGGCGAACGCGTCAATCGCCCCGCGTTCGGCAGCGGTCTCATGCAGCTCGTCTTCGCCCCCAACAGCGACACCCTCGCCGCCGCCACCCAGGTCAGTGTCCAGGGCGCGCTTCAACAATGGGTCGGCGACTGGATCGAGGTCGAATCCGTGGACGTGCACCACCAGGATTCCACCCTCCGCGTCGAGGTCGGCTACCTCGTCCGCCGCACGCAACAGCGACAATCCGCCCAGTTCACCCGGAGCCTCTGATGGAGACGCAATACCATTGCAAGAACCGCCGACGCCGCGACGCGGTCGCCGCTCAGGACACGTTGAACGGAATCGATTTCATCGAGGTGGCGAGCGAGGACCAGAAAACGCTCAAGGTCTTCTTCGTTCATCCCCTCCCCGGCGAGACCGATCCCGTTCCGCCCGCGCCCGCCCCCGCGTTGACGGCGGACAACTTCGTCATCGAAGGCGGCGTCCGCATCCGCAACGTGCGCGTCGAATCGGTCACTTCCGACGAAAACATCCTCACGATCACCGTGAACGAGCCCGGCGATTTCTCGACCTACACGCTGCGGCTCGTCACATCCCTCACAAATGACGATCCTCCGCCCGGCTTTGATCCGCGGCTCGCGTCGGTGGACTTCTCCTTCAAGGTCGCGTGTCCCGGTGAATTCGATTGCCGGACCGAAACGATATGTCCGCCCGAACGGCGCGTGGAACCGGAGATCAATTATCTGGCGAAGGATTACGCCAGCTTTCGACGCCTTCTGCTCGACCGGCTCAGCCTGTTGATGCCCGACTGGCGGGAGCGCAGCCCGGCCGACCTGCAGGTGACGCTGGTCGAACTGCTCGCTTACGTGGGGGATCACCTCAGTTATTATCAGGATGCGGTTGCCACCGAGGCCAGCTTGGGCACCGCCCGCAAACGAGTCTCCGTGCGCCGCCATGCCCGGCTCCTGGATTACTTCATTCACGACGGCTCCAACGCCCGCGCTTGGGTGACCCTCACCGTCCGGCAAGGCAGCCCCGCCGACAACGCCATCCTCGCGAAGGGATCGCGCCTGTTGACCCGGGACGGCGTGGCGCGCCCGGTCGTCGCTCCCGCGGAACTCGATGCCGCGCTCCGCGAGGATCCGGTCGTGTTCGAAACGATGCACGATCTCCGTCTGCACGCCGCGCAAAATCGCATCTCCTTCCACACCTGGGACGATTCCGAGTGCTGCCTGCCTCGCGGCGCCACGCGCGCCACCTTGAAGAACGATCCCCCGCTGGAACTCGCCTCGGGCGACGCGTTGCTGTTCGAGGAACTGCACGATCCCGTCACCGGGACTGTCGCCGACGCCAACCCCGCGCACCGTCACGTGGTTCGTGTCACCCGCGTCGAAGCCACCACCGACCCGCTCGATGGCACCGCGGTCATGAACATCGAATGGCACGAGGACGACGCGCTCCCGTTCCCGCTTTGCCTGTCGTCGCGGCTCCTCCAGGACGATGGCACTCCCGCCGTGACCGAAGTCAGCGTCGCGCGCGGCAATGTCGTGCCCGCCGATCATGGACTGACGGTGACCGCCGAGGAACTGGTTCCGTCCGTGGTCCCGGAGGAGGGGCTCTACCGGCCCGTCCTGCAACAGCCGGGACTGACGTTCCACCTGACATGGACCGAAGCGGAAATCCGTGGGCGTCCGGCGGTGGACTTGTTCCGTCATGGACCGGCCGATGTTCTGCCCGCGGTGACATTGGACGACAGCGGCACGGTCTGGTTGCCGCGACGGGATCTGCTGGGCAGCGACCGGTTCGCCGCGGAGTTCGTGGTCGAAATGGAGAAGGACGGCATGGCGCACCTGCGTTTCGGAAACGATGTGCTGGGCCGCCGTCCGGCTTTCGGGAGCGCGCTGCTCGCAACCTACCGAATCGGCAATGGCCGTTCGGGCAATGTCGGCTATGAAAGCCTGACCCGCGTGGTCACGGACCTCGACGGCATCGAGGGCGTCCGCAATCCGGTGGCCGCGGCCGGCGGGACCGACGCGGAATCGTCGGAGTCGGTGCGGCAATTCGCGCCGCAGGCGTTCCGCGTGCAGCAACGCGCCGTTACTGAAGCCGACTACGCGGAGGTGACGCGGCGCCATCCCGGGGTGCAGAAGGCGGCGGCGCGGTTTCGCTGGACCGGCAGTTGGTACACCGTGTTCGTCACCGTGGATCGAAAGGGTGGCCGCGCTGTGGAAACGGACAGGGAGTTTCTGAAGGAAATCCGCGAACACCTCGAACAATTTCGTCTGGCGGGTTACGACCTGGAAATCAACGGACCCGTGTTCGTGCCGCTGGACCTGCTGCTGGCGGTGTGCGTCAAGCCCGGCCATTTCCAGACGGATGTGAAGCGCGCGTTGCTCGATGTGTTCAGCCGCCACGACCTGCCCGACGGCCGTCGCGGATTCTTTCATCCGGACAATTTCACCTTCGGGCAGCCGGTTTATCTCAGCCGCGTTTACGAGGCGGCCATGAGCGTGGATGGCGTGGCCTCCGTCGAGGTGAAACGTTTCCAGCGCTTTGGCAAAGCGCCCAACCAGGAACTCGACACGGGCGCGCTGCAACCGGCGTCCCTCGAAATCGCGCAACTGGACAACGATCCGAACTTTCCCGAGAACGGCCGGATCGAATTCGAAATGGACGGAGGTTTATGAGCGGGAATCAGACACTCAACCCCTGCGGCTGTTGCGAGGGCGTCGAGCCCTTGACGCCGGCGTCGGTATCCAATCCGCCCGGGCTCTCCGCGCTGGCCTGGCGCGTCGGCACCCATTCCCGGTTCAAGGAGACCCTGCTCGCCGCGTTGAACCGCCAGCCGGCCCTGCGGGCGTTGACGACAAGATCGGACGACGATCCCGCCATCGCGCTGCTCGATGGCTGGGCCACGGTGCTCGACGTCCTGAGCTTTTATCAGGAACGCATCGCCAACGAGGCCTACCTCCGCACCGCCACGGAACGGCGTTCCATTCTCGAACTGGCGCGCACCATTGGCTACGAACTCGGACCCGGCGTCGCCGCCTCCACCAGCCTCGCCTTCACGATGGAGACCGCGCCCGGCGCGCCCACCGGAGCCACCGTCCCCATCGGCACAAAAGTCCAGTGCATCCCCGGACAGGACGAAAAACCGCAGACGTTCGAAACCGTCGAGGCCATCCTGGCGCGTCCGGAGTGGAACGCGCTGAAACCCCGCGCGCGGGAGCACTTCATTCCCGGCTTCGGCGACAGTGAAATCCATTTGCAGGGCACGGCGACCCAACTCAATCCCGGCGACCCCCTGTTGTTCGTCGGGCATGAACGCGAATCGTGGAAGGGGAGCGAGCGCTGGGATTTCCGGCGCGTGACCCGGGTCGAGGTTTTCCCGGAAGATGATTACACGCGCGTGACCCTGGATCGCGGCTTGGGATCGCAAAGCCCACTGATTTTTCCCGCCTCGAATCCCAAGGTGTACGCCCTTCGTCAGCGCGCCCATTTGTTTGGCTTCAACGCGCAACCCTGGGCCAACCTGCCCGTCGCGCTCAGAGTGGGAGAACCCCATCCGCAGACCGGTGATCCCTTCATCGCCGGACCCTTCGCCGGCCTGGAGAACTCCTGGAACGACCAGCCCCTGCCGTCCAACGCGTCAAAGATCAACCTCGACGCGGTGTACAATCGGATCGCGAAGGATTCCTGGATTGTCCTGAGCGATCCCACGCACGCCGGCACACCGGGCCGCGCCTACGCCGAGTTGTATCTCGTCACGGATGTCGTCGAGGAGAATCGCGCGGACTTTCTGTTGAGCGCCGCCACGAGCGGACTGTCCATCGAAGGCGAGAACCAGCACCTGTTCGCCCCCGCAACCACCACCGTCTTCGGCCAAAGCGAGCGGCTTGAAATCGCCGACCGGCCCGTCACCACACCCGTCGCCGGTGCCGCCATCGTGCTGGATCGCAAGATCGACGGCATCGAACCCGGACGCCTCTTCATTGTCGCCGGAACAAACCACGCCACCGGCGAGCCCGGCGCTGAGACACTCGTTTTCGCCCGGGTCGAGGAGGTTGATGGGCTGACGCGACTGGTGTTCGCCACCGCCCTCGAACATTCCTACCGCCGGGATTCCGTCGTCATTCACGGCAATGTCGCCCCCGCCACACACGGCGAGACAAAGGTCGAAACGCTCGGCAGCGGCGACGCCACAGTTCCCTTTCAGAAATTCACGCTGAAACAGAAGCCGCTGACCTGTGTTTCCTCGGACAACCCGCACGGCTGGGAGAGCACCTTGAAGATTCGCGTCAATGGCGTGCTCTGGGAGGAGGTGCCCTCGTTCTTCGGCGTCGGAGCGGAGCGGCACGTTTATGTCACGCGATTGGGCGATGACGGGACGGTCACGGTGCAGTTCGGCGACGGCGTCACCGGCGCGCGTCTTCCCAGCGGCGTGGAGAATGTCACCGCCACCTATCGTGTCGGCACCGGCGAGGAGGGGTTGTTGAAGGCCGGCCAGCTCAGTCTCCTGATGAGCCGCCCGCTGGGATTGAAGGAGGCGGCCAATCCGTCCGCCCCGGCCGGCGGCGAGGATCCGGAGCGCCGCGAGGATGCCCGGCGCAACGCCCCGTTCACCGTCCTGACTCTCGGGCGTATCGTGTCTCTTCAGGATTACGAGGATTTTGCACGGGCATTTGCCGGCATTGGAAAGGTGGGGGCGACGCTGCTGTGGAATGGGGAACAAAGGCTCGTCCATCTCACCGTCTCCGGCGTGAACGGACTCGAACTGCCCTCCAACTCGAGCACGCTCCGCAATCTTCGCGATGCCATCGATGGCGCCCGCCACGAGAATCATGAGGTGCGCCTCGACCCCCATCAGTCCAAGTCCTTCAAACTTGCCGCCGGCATCCTCATCGATCCCGCCCGCGTTCCGGAGGACGTCATCGATGCGGTCAACGACGCGCTCCTGGAGGCGTTCGCGTTCGAGGCGCGCGGATTCGGACAGGCCGTAACCGCCGCGGAGGTTCTCGCCGTCATGCAACGGGTGGAAGGCGTCATCGCCGTCGATCTCGACGCGTTGCATTTCAACTCGGAAACGCCGAAGCGCCGTGAACGTCTGCCCGCGAACATTGCCCGTTGGGCCTCCGGCCAGATCCTGCCCGCCGAACTGCTGACCCTCGATCCCGAGGGCATCGACCTCACGGAGAAACCAGCATGAAGGATCAGCCCATGAGCCTCACGCCCGACAAACTCTACGAACTCCTCCCGGCGATCCACCGTCTCCGCGACGCCGAACAGGGCGAACCGCTCAAGGCCCTGCTGGCGGTCATCGCCGAACAGGCGCGCGTGATGGAGCGCGACATCGAGCGCCTCCACGACAACGAATTCATCGAGACCTGCGACGAATGGGTCGTCCCCTACATCGGCGATCTCCTCGGGGTGCGCGGGCTTCACCGGCTCGAAGCCGGCCTCGCGTTCAGCCGCCGGGCGCACGTCGCCAACACCCTGGGCTATCGCCGCCGCAAGGGCACGGCCACCATGATCGAACAGCTCGCCCGCGATACCACCGGCTGGACCGCGCGCGTCGTCGAGTTCTTCGAGCTGCTCCGTACCACCCAATACCTCAATCATCTTCGCCCGCACAACCTCCGCACTCCCGACCTTCGCCGCGCAAACGAACTCGAATGGATCGACACCGCCTTCGATCAGGCCGCTCACACTGCCGACGTCCGGCGCATCGCCGTCGGACGCGGACGCCACAACATTCCCAACCTCGGCATTTTCCTCTGGCGCTTGCAGAGCTACGCGGTCGCGCGTTCGCATGCCCGGCCCGTCGCCACTCCCGCGGACGGCCGCTACACGTTCAGTCCCCTGGGAAACTCCGCGCCCCTGTTCAATCGTCCGCAAACGGAACCGACCATCACGCACCTTGCCCGTGAGATCAACGTGCCCGGCCCGCTGCGCCGCCGTCCTCTTTATGACGAACTTGAGGACCGTCGCCAGGCCCTTGTCGATGGCCGGATTCCCGTTCCCGCGCAATTCGGCGCGCAGCCCGTCCTTCAAGTGTTCGTCCGCATGAAGGCGGGTGACGACCTTCTGGAGATTCCGGCGGACGAAATCGCCCTCTGCAACCTGAGCGATCCTCCAGCCCCCATCCCCGAAGGCTGGCGTCGTCCTCCCAAGAAGAAACCCTATCAGCCGGAGGTCGGCGGTCCCGAAATCGAGCGGACCCTCACGGTTGGAGTGGATCCCGTCCTCGGCCGGCTGGCCTTCCCGAAGGGCGTCAAGCCGAAGGAGGTGAAGGTGGGTTTTTCTTTTGGCTTCAGCGGAGACGCCGGAGGCGGTCCGTACAACCGCCGCGATTCGATTGCCCCGGCGCTTGACCGCCCGGTCACGTGGCAGGTGGGCGTCAGCCGGGACCACGAGCCCGAGCCCGGACGCATCTTTGCCACGCTCGCCGAGGCCGTCACCGAATGGAACGCGCAGCCCGACGGCACCATGGGAATCATCGCGGTCATGGACAGCTCGAGCTTCGAGGAATCCCTGACCGCCGGCAGCCAGATCAAGGTTCCCGAGGGCAGCCGCTTGTTGATCGTCGCGGCCGACTGGCCCGAACTCCCCGTGCCGGGCGGCCTGCCCGGCGAAACTCAACGCGTGATCGGACGGATCGATCCCGTCGGCCTTCGCCCTCATCTCCTCGGGGACCTCTCGGTGGCCGGCACCGCGTCCGCCTCCAGCGAAACCCCCGGCGAACTCTGGATCGACGGTCTGCTCATCGAAGGGAAGGTATCCGTTCTCTCGGGGAACCTCGGACGACTCCAGCTCAATCATTGCACCCTCGTCCCCGGCCAGGGCGGACTTCATGTCACGATGAAGAATGAGCTGCTCGACATCGCATTGCGACGAACCATCTGCGGTCCCATCGCGCTGCCGGAGCCCGTCCATTCGCTCGCCCTCGAGGATTGTGTGGTGGATGCCCCCGGCGCCATGGCCGTCGATTGCGCCGAAGTGCCGGTGGCTTTGGAATCCTGCACGGTCTTCGGTGAGTTGTCCGCGCTGACGCTGCATGCCTCGAATTCCATTTTCACCGAACCCGTCGTCGCGGAACGCCTTCAGACCGGTTGTGTTCGATTCTGCTACGTTCCTGCCGGCTCCACCACACCGCGACGATTCCGTTGCCAGCCGGATCTCGCCATCGAAGCCGCGAAAACCGTTGCCGAGGAAGACCTCATTCGCGCGCGCCTGGTGCCGGGGTTCACCTCCACGAAACACGGCGATCCCGGTTATGCCCAACTCTCCCGCACCGCGCCGGTCGAGATCCGCACCGGCGCGGAGGACGGCGCGGAAATGGGCGTCTTCCGTTTCCTCCAACAACCGCAACGCGAGACAAACCTGAGAACCTCGCTCGATGAATACCTGAGGCTCGGCATGGAGGCCGGCCTGATCTTTGTCACCTGACGCAACCCGATCCAATTGACCAAGGAAAGCACATCATGAAAGGCGATTTCACACGAACCACCTTCAAACCGGAAAACCATTACCGCGCCGTCAACAAACAGCAGGGCCGGGTGGACCTCGACGCCGATTGGAATGAACAACTCGACATCACCGCTCATCGCGTCGAAACCGGAGCCCTCGACGTCATCGGCCGGTGTGGCGCGCCGATTCACGACGCCGGATTTGGCATCGTCACGGACCCCGCCGATCTGCCGCCTGACCAACAGGCCGCCGCCGCCGCGTTGCTCCCGCTGCAGCCGGGAGATTTTATCTTCTCCGCCGGACGCCTCTACGCGCACGGCATCCTCTGCCAGAACGAAAGCCCCCTGAAGTTCACCCAACAACCCGATCTCCCGGACGCCGAACCCCTCGAGTCCACCGGCCTCTACCTCGCCTACCTCGACGTCTGGTTCCGCCATCTGACGGCGCTCGATGATCCGGCCATCCGTGAGGTTGCCCTAGGCGGACCCGACACCGCCACGCGCACCAAAACCGT
>DATKEE010000125.1:0-3314 GCA_035544555.1 Candidatus Methylomirabilota bacterium | reverse complement strand
ATTACCTTTGTTGGCCTGGTATTCTTCCTTATTTCCTGCGAGAACTTACGGCATTCTAAGGCCCATGAAGCGTTTTGACAGCTCCCGACCCGAGTTCAGCCCCTACGGCTTCACTTGCGAACTGTGGACGCCGTCGCGCATGCCGCGTCCGGACAAGCACAATGAAATCGAGCTGAACTTCCTGAGCGCCGGCTCGCTCACCTACTTGCTGGGCGGCCACCGCAACACCGTCGAGGCCGGACGGCTTGCGGTGTTTTGGGCGGCCATTCCGCACCAGATCGTGGCCTCGGAAGACAAGGAACCGTACTTCGTCGTGACGTTCCCGTTGGGCGAATTCCTCGCGGCAGGACTGCCGACCGCCTTCGTCAACCGCATCCTTCACGGTGAACTGATGATCGATGTCGCCACCGACCCCTGTGATCCATTACGCCTTCGGCAATGGGAAACGGAATTGCGGCAGGGCGATCCGATTTGTGAACGCGCGATTCGCCTGGAGGTGCAGGCCCGGTTGCTGCGACTGGCGCGGGCTGTGTCCGGTTCTCCGGCAGCCAGGCATCCTGATCCCACACTCTCGCGCGCCGATCGGTTGGCCTGCTACATCGCGAGCCACTACCATGAATCGCTCACCGCCGGGACGATCGCCAAAGCCAACAACCTGCATGCGAACTACGCGATGAACCTCTTCCGGCAGGCGTTCGGCATCACGATCACCACCTTCATCACGCGGCACCGGATCACTCACGCGCAACGCCTCCTGGTCACCACCGGCGACTCGGTGCTCGACGTTGCGCTGGCCGCCGGCTTTCAGAGCCTCAGCCGTTTCAATGAAGCGTTCAAAAGGGCCTGCGGCTGCTCGCCGCGCGAATACCGCAAGACACATTGCGCGTAGGACGATGGCCGTCAATCTGGAGACCCTTGAGACCCGGTCATTCCAGATCGCTTCCCAGAGACCTGGGAACCCCGATCTCGGGCAACGGATCGATCCTGGAGTTCCGCCAGGGAATAACGTCAACCACCGCCGTCGAGCTTTTCCGAATACGAATCGATCCGTCAGGCTGAAACGCCACGCGGGAGCCGGGGTCATTCGTGGCGGAGCGCGACGATGGGATCGAGGTTGGAGGCGCGCACGGCGGGATACAATCCGAACACGAGACCGATGGACACGCTAATGCCGAGGGAGAGGACGAGGCTGATGGTCGTGACGCTCGTCGGCATGCCGGCCGCCCGGGTGATGAGTTCGGGAATCAACACCCCCATCACAATGCCCGCGAGACCGCCCGCGGTTGAAAGCACCACCGTCTCGATGAGGAATTGGCGGATGATCTGAATGCGCTTGGCGCCGATGGCGCGACGGATGCCGATCTCCTTGGTCCGTTCCGTCACCGTGGCGAGCATGATGTTCATGATGCCGATGCCGCCCACGAGCAGACTGATGCCGGCGATGGAACCGAGCACAATGTTGAAGGTGCGCTTGGTCGCCTCCGTCTGGCGCAACAGCGCCAGGGGCACGCTGACCTCGAAATCCGCCCGATCATGGAAACGTTCGAGCATGTAACCGATCGATTCGGCGGTCGAGGTCACGAGTTCGATGCTCTCCGCCTCGACAATGATCTGGTGCAGCTCCACGCGCTCCCGGATGAAACTTCCGGCGCTCCGTTGAGTGTAGATGTCCCCAAAACGGCTTTGCGCCACAGAGAGCGGAATGTAGGCGTCTATGTTTTGATCCGGCGTCTGCGTCGCCCCGCTGCTTGCCGATTCGTTTCTCACGACGCCGATCACATTGAAGATGACACCGCCGATACGGACGGACTGACCGATCACGGCGCGAGTGGCGAGCAGGCGGCGGGCGCCATGTTCCGTGAGCACGACCACGTCCCGTTGCCGGTTCATGTCCAGCGACGTCATGGTGCGCCCGGCGATCAACGGACGACGCACGAGTTCGAACCACACCGGTGTGGTGCCCATCAATCTCAGATCGAGCGTTCGGGCTCCGAGTTGGCCCTCCTGACGCAGTTGCTTCACCGGCACCGAACGCCGCACCCGGGGATGCTGGCATCGATGCGCCGCTGGTCGTCATAAGTCAGGCCATAGACGCTCATCCGCACCTGGCTGATCTGGCTGGACTCCTCCTCGACCGGCTTTTTGGATTGGATGATGATGTTATTGCTGCCGAGCTTTCGAATCTCCTCCAGGGTCTGCTGACTGGCTCCCTCGCCGACCGCCAGCATGGCAATCACACTGCCGACTCCGAAGACCAGCCCGAGCAACGTCAGAAAGGAGCGCAGCTTGTGTTGCAGCAGGCTCCGGAGGCCCAGGCGGATCTCGAGAACGAATCGATGGGCGACCATTGCGCTTCCCGGGGATCACCCGCGGCCACCGGCAGGCCCACCCGATGGGACCACGGCCGAAAGGCCCTCCCGATCAGAATCGGTCAACGAATCGACCTCCGTCTCCAAGTCGGGTGGCTCCAGTTCCTCCAACTCTTCAAAATCCTCCTCCTCCCTGGACGATTCCTCCTCCCGGGATTCGCTCAACGGCGGCGTCATCAAGATGGTATCCCCTTCCTCCACCCCGGAAATCACACGGACGAAGAGATTGTTGTCGAGGCCGATCTCAACCGGCGCGGGAACCACATGGCCCTCCTCAACCCGGTAAACCACCGTCTGTCCCTGGTATTGCACCACTGACTGGACCGGAACGAAGAGTGTGTCGGAATAGCGCTCGACCACGATTTCAACCCGGCAGCTCATGCCGTTTCGGAACGTGGCTTCCGACGGATCCAGTTCCAGCGACACGTCATACTGTTTCAGATTTGGATTCATCCACCGGCTGCGCGAATCCGCCACGGGTGAGATGCTGGTGACGCGCCCCCTGAAAACCTCCCCGGCAATGGCATCCACCCTCACGGTCGCGCTCTGGCCGATCTCAAGCTTGTTCAGATTCACCTCCGGAACGCTGATATCCGCATTGTAGGAATCGGCCGTGGGCAGATAGATGATCTCGCGCCGCTCCGGCACGGATGTTCCCACCTCGATCCGCCCGTCGTCGCTGTCCCAGCGGCGCGAGACACTGGACGCGTAAAGCACCATGCCATCGAGGGGCGCAGTGATTCTGGCCTTGGCCACCTCGCCCTCGACCCAGGCCAGCCGATCCTTTTCCTCCTCGTATTCGGCCTCCGCGCGCCGCAGTTCCGCGTTTGCCTGGGCAATGCTGGCGACCGCCCGGCGGCGGGTCCGTTCGAGGGCCATCTCCATCTGTTTCACGTTGCTGCTGAACTCGTCGAGGCTGCGCACATGAGTGTAATTGGTGAAGAC
>DATKEE010000124.1:0-2276 GCA_035544555.1 Candidatus Methylomirabilota bacterium | reverse complement strand
CGGGCAACCCTGTCTCCGTGGACCAGACGAGGACGGAATTATCGAAACTTCCGGTGACGAGCCGCCGGCCGTCGTCACTAAAGGCGACTGTCATCACCGAACCAAGGTGTCCTGCCAATTTCCGGGGTAATTCACGGCCGTCTGTTCCGACAATCCAAGCGAGCTTATCGGAGCTGGCGATGGCGATCCGTGATCCGTCCGGACTGAAGGCCACTCCGCGGACCGGCGTATACCTCAGGGCGAGCAGGGTATGGAGTGGCCGGGCAAGTCGGGCGTCCCACAGTTTCACGAGGCCGTCCAGCCCGCCGCTGACGGCATGTTTGCCATCCTGACTGATCGTTACGGCCCAAGCCGCGCCGCCGTGTTGAAACGGCTCGCCCGTGGGCAATCCGGTGGCCGTTTCCCAGAACTGGACGGTTCCGTTGGCGGCACCCGTCATGATTCTGGATTCGTCCGGGCTGATCGCGAACCCATGAATGCCGCCATCTGGCGCAAACGGCGATCCCACCGGTTCGCCGTTCAACGCCCTCCGAATCATCGCCGTTTCGTCCTCCGCCCGGATCAACACATATTGGGCATCGGGGGTAAAGATGGCGTGTTGAGCGCCGGCATCATGCGGGAATGAAGCGACAAGGGAGCCGGGTGCCGGCTGCCACTCGCGCGCCGCGTCGTCCTCGCAGAATGTCAGGACATTGCCATCCTTGCCAAAGGCCACGCTCTTCAGCGCTCCCCGATGCTCGAACGGCACGCCGATCGGCTCACCCGTTCTCGAGTTCAGAAGCTGGGCGCTGGTGTCGTAGCTCGCGGTCAGTAGTTGGGCGCCGTCCACGCTGGCTCGCAGGCGGTGAACTCCGCCATGATGGCGCCAGGGTTTTCCAATCTTTTCACCGCGCACCGTAGTTTCAGCCTGAGCCCAGGTCCAAAGAAACACATTGCCATCCACATCGCCCGAGGCGATCCGGTTCGGTGCGACAAAGACCGCGGTGGGGACGCGACCGGTATGGCCGACGAACCGCGCGATGACCCGGTGCGTCTCCAGATCCCACAACTGCACAACGCCGGTGTCACAGGCGCCGAGCACTTGCTTGCCGTCGGGGCTTAGATCGAGATCATGAACACCGTGCGCGGTGTGCCTCCAGGAATCAATTGGGTTCGCTGAGTTGCGGTCCCAGACCTGGATCTGCCCATCCGAATTGCTCGTGATGATCCTGCCATCCGCCGTGAACACGCCCCCCCAGACAGCGCTGCTGTGTCGAAACTCACGGATGAGCCGATGGGATTTCGTCTCCCAAAGGCGGGCGGTTTTATCGACGCTGGTGGTCAGAAAACAGGTGCCGTCAGGGCTGAATACCGCAGTGTGGACCTCGGCCTCGTGGCGCGGGAGAGCCCCCAAAGCCAGACCCGTTCCGCGATCCCAGAGTTGCACAGCGCCGTCGAGGGCGCCGGTTAGAACCAGCGTCTCGTCCGGGCTGAACGCGCCGGCGACCATCCCGTGTTTGTTCGGGTAAATCCCATGGAGAGTGTGCAGTTCACGTTGCCAGGCGGTTAGATTGGCTCGTATCACCCGTTCCAGGTCGGCCTCGTCGGGAGGAACCAATTCCAAGGCCCGGGCCAGCCAGAGCATCCCCCTGCCGACGTCGCCCTGGTCGCAAAGCGCGATGCCGCGGTCGAAGGCCATCTGGAAATTCAACCGTCGCTCGTCAAGCCGCGCTTTGTCCGCCTCCTGGCGCGCCATGTTCGCCGTGTTCTCCGCGGATCGTGCGCGGTGGGTTTCCGCTCTCGCCCGAAGCAATCCAAGACCGGTTCCCACCAGTCCCAGACAGAGCACCGACAGCAGCGCGACGGCGGCCGCAAAGGCGGCTTTGTTCCGTTGAACCAGTTTGCGGAAACGATAGGCAGTGCTCGGGGGCCGGGCGACCACCGGCTCGGAGTCCAAGTGCCGATGGATATCCATGGCCAGGCCGTTGGCGGTGCTGTAACGGCGAGCGCGATCCTTTTCCAGGCATTTCATCACGATCCAATCGAGGTCGCCGCTGACTCCGTGTAGTAATTTGGGCACTTCGACCCGGCGCCGGAGCGCGGCACTGGTCAGCAGCGCATCGGGCATCGATCGCAGCCGCGTGGAAGGGCGCAGGGGCACACGCTGGCAGATCGTTTGCCGCATCTGGTCCACACCCGCGGCCATGAGTGCCTCCGTGTCGAATGGGGTTGTGCCGGTCAGCAATTCATACAGCAGCACGCCGAGGCTGTAGAGATCACTTCGCGTGTCGATATCC
>DATKEE010000123.1:0-4755 GCA_035544555.1 Candidatus Methylomirabilota bacterium | reverse complement strand
TCCAGGTTGAGTTCGGCCTTCTTCGCCGCGAGTTCATCCTGCTGAAGATCGGTCTGCGCCAGGTACTTTTCCTCGAAGAGAATCTTCGACCAGCGAAGTTGCTCCTGCGCGCGGCTCAGTTCCTCCTCGGACAGCGTGATGCTCGTCTCAAGCTGCTTGACCTGCCGCGGAAACTCGCCGTTCTTGTATTTCTTCAGATCGAGTTCGGAAAACCGGTAGTCCAGCTTCGCCTGTTCGATGTCCGCCGCGGCCTGGTTGGTGACCACTTTGAGATTCTCCTGCGCGTTGATCAACGCCGCCTCGTCGTTCTGCACCCGGATGCGGCGCTCGACCAGGTCGCTCTCCCAGACCGAGGCGTCCAACTCCACGATCAGGTCGTCCTTCTTCACCCGTGTGCCCTCGTCCACGATGAAAATGATCGTGCTGTCCTCATCCATCTCGTTGCGCAGGACCACCTGCTGCCGGGGCCGCAGCGTGCCGGACTCGATCACACTGATCGTCAGCGGCCCGCGCTGCACGGTCGTGGTCGGTTGCGTTCCGATCAGCGTTCCATCCGCCGGAGCGTCCCTTAACACGGCCCATCCGGCAACCGCCAGCAACGCGACCAGCGGACTGATCCATTTCTGTGACGCGCGGGCGGCCCGCGCCTTCGGTTGGGATGATTCTTTATTGGCTGCAGACATTGTGTTCAAGGGTAACCGGTCCCGGCCGCCGCAACAACCCCCGGCAGTGGATCCGGGTGTCAAAACCATAAAACCTCGTCCGGCACGGTCCCCCACGCCGGCAGATTCGTTCGATAACCCGCGCCACCGTAGCCCGCTAAAGCTTATGAGGAACTTACGCCTTCCGGACCCCCGGCCGGGACATCGAGGATAACCTCAAACCAGTCTTCCCGGGGAAGGGCGACGTCAAACCGCATCCCGAGCGCCTTCGCGTAAGCCAATGCGAGCGGCAGGCCCAGTCCCGCATGCGCCCGGGCGGTGCGAGCCTTGTCCTTGCGCCAGAGCGGTTCGAAAAGCCTCGGCAGATCGCCCGGAACCAGTCCCTGGGCGGTGTTGGCCAGTGTCATCCGCAATCCATCCTCGTGCGGCGCGACCTCGCATTCAATGACACCCCCGGCCGGCGTGTACTCGACCGCATTGTCCAGAAGATTGAAGCAGATGCCCCGGCACAACGCGCGATCCGTGCGCGCTTGCGCCATCCCCGGCACATTCCACCGCATCGACAATCGACGCGCGCTGATCCGTTCGTCGAAACATTGCCGCATCTCGTCGAGCAACTCCGCGAGATTCACCGGCTCAAGCCTGACGTCCGCCATGCCGGCCTCCATCCGGGCCAGTGACAGCAAGGCGCGGGCGAGATGCTCCATTTGCTGCGCCGAATCGAGCACTTCCGCGGCAAATTCCCCCGTCGCCTCCGTATCCTCGCGCCATTTGAGGGCCGCTTCGGCCAGGGAACGAAGTTCGGCAATCGGCGTCAACAGCTCGTGCGCGGCATTGGCCGTGAATTGCCGCTCCCGGTCGAACGCGGCCAGCAGCCGCGCCATCATCCGGTTGAGTTGTTCGCCGATCGGTCTCAGTTCCTCCGGAAGGGATTCAACCGGCCACCTCGTCTCCAATGTCCGGGCATCGATGCCACGAACCTGTTCGGCCAGGTCACGGACGGGCCGAAGGCCGGCGCGCGTGCCGCGGCCCACAACCCACGCCATCATCCCGACCAGGCCGGCCCCGCCGACGACAATGCCGCCCAGCAATCCGTGCAGCGTGCGGTGCAAGCGCGCCGTATCGCGCGCCAGCACCATGCTCACCGTGTATCGCGCTCCAACCTCCGCACCCGGCTCCGCCTCCTCCAATTCGTCCGCCTCAGGGACAAACCCGATACCCACCGCCCGGCCCGGCCGCCCGTCCGGCAAAGTCAGATCGAAGAACTCGGGGGCGTTTTCCGGGCCGACCCGGTACGGAAGATCCGCCGTCTCCAGCGATGGCGAACGCGCGAACGGCGAACCATCCCGAAGCCAGACCTGGAAGAATTCCGCGTCCGGCCGGGATTGGAATTCCGGCAGCGGCGCCTGGGCAAAACTGAGATTGATGCCCTCCCGGTTGGGATCGGGAAGCGTCGTGAGCGCGCGCGCCTTCGCCAGCAACGCGTAATCGAACTCCGACAATAGAATCGCGCGAACCGACGGATACAGAATCAGCGCGCCGGCAATCATCAGGCCCGCCAGGCCCGTCATCAATTGCAGCCGAAGCCGCTGGCCGATGGATTTCATGCTTCAAGCACATAGCCCATGCCCCGCCGCGTTTGAATCAGCGGTTCGGACCCGGACGGATCGATCTTCTTTCGGAGCGAGGAAATTGTCGATTCCACCACGTTGCTGAAGACTTCCATCTCCTCCCCGTAAAGATGCTCCTCAATGTCCGCCCGCGACAGGACCTCACCCCGCCGGAGCGCCAGCAATTCCAGAAGCCGGTATTCGCGGGGAGTCAACGACACCGGTTCGCCGTCCCGGGCCAGGGTGCGCGACGTGGTGTTCAGTTCCAGATTGCCCAGTCGTACCACGGGACTGCGCTCGCCGTATCCGCGACGAATCAGCGACTCCACCCGGGCGACCAGTTCCTCCAGAGAGAACGGTTTCGTCAGATAATCATCCGCCCCCGCCCGCAACCCGGTCACGCGGTCCTCCACGCTGCTCTTCACCGTCAGTATCAGGACCGGTGTCTGGCAGCCCTGCTTGCGAAGCCGTCGAAGGATTTCCATCCCGTCCAGCCCCGGCAGCATCAGATCCAACACGAGGACATCATAGCGGTTCTCCGTCGCGAGCCAGAAACCCTCCTCGCCATCGCCCGTCACATCCACCACGTAACCCGCCTTCCGCAAAGCCAGACCCACCGCGCGTTGCAGTTTGGAGGAGTCCTCGACCAGCAGTATTCGCATGCGACGATGTCACCGCTTCTTCTCGATCTCCAGGATGCGCCCGCGCCGGGTGATGTTGAGACGCCGCTTCTTGTCCCCCTTCTCGATGTCCACCCGGTATTTGATGTCCATTTCGGTCTCCTTCTCGGCGTGTGTGACGCGGCTGCGGGGAAAGGCCTTTTCCACCGCGCGACGAACCGCCTCGGGAATCTCGGATTCGCCGATGTCCTGGTCGATCTCCAGCACCTCGCCGTCTTTTGCCACCTCGAGAACGGCGTCCCGGCCGTCCGGCTGTCGATGGAGCCGGACCTTGTAAACACGCTCGTGATCCTCCTCCTCCTCCTTCACCCAGTCAATATCACCGCCGGGAAACAGGCGCTCCACGGATTGCCGGACCATTTCGGGCAGATCGGAGAAACGGATGTCCTTGTCGCCCGCGCGGCTGACGGCAAATCCCAGCAAAAACGCGCCCGCCAAGGCGCATGTCGTTCTCATCAAGCGTTTCATGACTCTCACAGTGTGCCGCCTCGCGGCTCTCTCTCATGCCGGGGCATGTTCAAGGAACGCCCGACCCGGTCGAACAGCATAAGGTCCAAACCTTACGTCAGCCTGACGCGGCTCCCAGCCCTGTCTTATCCCCCCTTGCAGCCCTTCCGGCAATTGGTTAATTTCCGCGCAACATGGACAGCACTCCTCCGCCGCCCGGTCCGCCGGCTTCCAATCCTCCTCCCATCCCACCGCCCCCGTCGCGTCCCCGCCGGCGTCCCGCGTCGCAGTCGGGTTCAGGCTGGCGCATCCTGGCCATCCTGCTTGGGGTGATGCTCCTGGGAGCCGTCCTGGTGGTTTCGCTCCTCATCAGCAGCCTCAGCAGCCCGGGACGCGTCACCACCAACGGACAATGGCTCGAAGAAGTCCTCATCGAGAACAACAACTCCTCCCACAAAATCGCCATCGTGGGCGTCGAAGGCATCATCAGCGGACAGTCGCTCGGCCGCGGAGGCCCCAGCATGGTGGACATGATCAAGCAGCAATTGAGAGCGGCAGCCGCCGACAGCCGCGTCAAGGCCGTGCTCTTGAAGGTCAATTCCCCGGGTGGTGAAGTCCTGGCCTCGGACGACATTTATCGGGAGATCACCCAATTTCAGGAGGAGACAGGCAAACCCGTGGTGGCATCCATGGGCAGCCTCGCCGCCTCCGGCGGCTACTACGTGGCCGCTCCCTGTCGTTTCATCGTGGCCAACGACCTGACCATCACAGGAAGCATTGGCGTCATCATGCAGGGTTACAATTACCGAGGCCTGATGAACAAGATCGGACTGCGTCCCCAGGTCTTCAAAAGCGGACGCTTCAAGGACATGCTCAGCGGGGAACGCGATCTCGAAAACCTGACCCCGCAGGAGGAGGCTCAACTCGAACTCGAGGCCCAAATGGTCCAGGACCTCATCGATGAAACGTATTCACGATTCGTCGAGATCGTCGAACAGGGCCGGACCGCCGCCTTCGATGACACCGACGGCAAGACCCGGCCCCTCGCCACCGACTGGAAGGATTACGCCGACGGCCGCATCTTCTCCGGGCGGCAGGCCCATCAACTCGGATTCGTGGATGCCCTCGGGAATTTCGACATCGCGGTCCGCCACGCGCGCAGTCTGGCCAGTGTCACCGACGCCAATCTGGTGGAGTACCGTCCGCCCTTCAGTCTGGGCAGTTTATTTCGCTTGTTCGGCCGGACCGAGGCAACCTCCATCAAACTGGATCTGGGAGTCGATCTGCCCGCGCTCAAGCCCGGCCATCTCTACTTCATCACCCCCACCGTCCTGCCTCCTTGAAGAGGATCGCCAC
>DATKEE010000122.1:0-2790 GCA_035544555.1 Candidatus Methylomirabilota bacterium | reverse complement strand
GATTGGCAGCGAGGAATTGAGGGACGTGGACAGCCTGGGAATCGTGGTGGAGAGGGCCATTTATCCGGCCCGGCCGGAACAGTTGAGGAAAATCGCCAGTGCCGACAACGTGGTGGTCGAAATCCGGGGACGCAGCGGCTCGGTCCGCCGCACCTTCCAAAAGCAGAACTTCGACAAGTTCAAGAAGTTCGTCGATAACTACGTGCTCTGACCGGGACCGGCTTCAGCGGCGCTTCAAGCGGGAGAACCGCTGCCAGGTCCAGAGAATCGACAACAGGGCCCGCGCAACGGCTTGAGGCCACGGCGCGAAACGGGTGACCGCCGATAGGGCGATGGAAGACAGGGAGATTTCTGATTTCCAAAAGACCGGCTGGCCCGGGCGAAGGTTGGTCCGCCTCTGAAGCGGGCGTTACAAGGAGACAAGGAGAGCGGTTCCAATTTGCGACATTTGGGAACGAACTGGAATGACTGCCGTTGGGGAGGCGTTTCGCCGGCAAAAAAATCTGTCATTCCAATCCGTTCTCGGGACAATTTCCCACCCGATGGCCAAAGACACCCAGCTCACTCCGATGATGGCGCAATACCGGCGCATCAAGGGGGAGTTGCCCGGGGACGCCCTGCTGCTGTTCCGGTTGGGGGACTTTTACGAGATGTTCTTCGACGACGCGCAGGTGGGGGCGCGATTGTTGAACGTGGCGTTGACGAAACGCGGAAACGTTCCGATGTGCGGCATTCCTTATCACGCCGCGAACGGTTATATCGGCCGGATCCTGAAGGCCGGGCACAAGGTCGCCATCTGCGATCAGGTCGAGGAGGCGCGTCCGGGACAACTGGTCCGGCGCGAGGTCAGCCAGATTCTGAGTCCGGGGACGCATTGCGACGAACGCATGCTGGCGTCGGACCGGAACAATTATCTGGCCGGCGTTTGTCTCCAGGGGAGGCAGTGGGGCCTGGCGGTGGTGGATTTGACGACCGGCGAGTTCCGGGCCACGGAAATGGAGGAGGAGACGGCTTTGCAGGCGGAGTTGGAGCGCATCCGGCCGGCGGAGATCATTCATCCATCCGAGGCGGCCGGATTGGCGGAGCGACTGGCGAAAGCCTGGCCGGTGGTCAGCGCGCATGAGGACTGGGTGTTCGCCGCCGAGACCGCGCAATTCACCCTGCGCGACCATTTTCAGGTGGCGTCCCTGGACGGATTTGGACTGAAGGGCCGGAACGCGGCCATTGGGGCGGCCGGCGGGGTTTTGCATTACCTGGTGAACCACCTTCGCCGCGACGTGAAACATCTCACCCGGCTGACCTGCGTCGAATCGTCGGAGCATTTGATTCTGGACGCCACGACGCTGCGGAATCTCGAAATCCTCGAGCCTCTGCGCCCGGACACTCCGCGGGCGGCGTCCCTGGTGGGCGCCTTGAACCGGACCCTCACGCCGATGGGCGCGCGACGATTGCGGGACTGGCTGTCACGTCCGCTGGCAACAGTCGAGGCCATTCGCCGGCGACAGGAGGCTGTGGCCGCGTGGGGGAGGATGGGCCCGGACTTGGAGACTTTTCGCGGATTGTTGGGGGAGGTTCGCGACTTGGAGAGGACATTGGGCCGTTTGAGTCTGGGATCGGGGAATGGGCGTGATCTGGTGGCGTTGCGGCAGTCGCTCGAACAGATTCCGCGGCTGAAAGAAACCCTGGAACGCGCGGCGGCGCCCGGGGACGGGGATGCAGAATTCCGTGAGGAAATGTTCCGGGAAGGCAATGGGACCGCGGCTCAACCGGAATCCGCGGGGAGTGGATTGCTATTTGAACTGGAGGCGCAATTAGCGGCATTGCCGGAGCTGGTGGACGTGATCGGCCGTTCCATCGTGGATGAGCCCCCGTTGACGGTGAAGGAGGGCGGCGTGATTCGGGAGGGGTTCGATCCGGCGCTGGACGAACTGCATCGGGCGATGCGGGAAGGCCGGGATTGGATCGCGCGATTGCAGCAGCAGGAGATCGAGCGCACGGGCATCGCGTCGCTGAAGATACGGTTCAATTCCGTGTTCGGTTATTACATCGAGGTGACGAAGTCGAATCTCGACAAGGTGCCGGCCGACTACATCCGCAAGCAAACCATCGCGAATGGCGAGCGTTACATCACTCCCGGGTTGAAGGAAATGGAGGCGCGGGTGCTTGGCGCCGAGGAACGGGGCACGCGCCTGGAATACGAACTCTTCCAACGGGTGCGCGAGGAGGTGCTGGCGAAACTGAGGCCGCTCCAACAGACCGCCGACGCGCTGGCTCAACTCGACGTGCTGGCGGCCTTCGCGGATACGGCGCGGCTTTTTGGTTATTGCCGTCCGGAGGTCGGGTCGGAGGGTGTGATCGAGATTCGCGAGGGACGCCATCCGGTGCTGGACCAGCAGACGGCCGAGGAACGGTTTGTTCCCAATGACGTTCACCTGGACGGTTCCGCGCGGCAGATCGCGTTGATCACCGGCCCCAACATGGCGGGGAAGAGCACCTACATCCGGCAGGTCGCGTTGCTGGTCCTGCTGGCGCACACCGGCTCCTTTCTCCCCGCCGCGTCCGCGCGCGTGGATCGGGTGGACCGGATATTCACGCGGATCGGTGCCAGCGACGACCTGGCCCGCGGCCAGTCCACGTTCATGGTCGAGATGAGCGAGACGGCCAACATCCTCAACAACGCCTCAACCGACAGCCTTGTGATACTTGACGAAATTGGCCGCGGCACGAGCACGTTCGACGGGCTCAGCCTGGCCTGGTCAATCGTGGAATATCTGCACAATCGTGTCGGGG
>DATKEE010000121.1:0-10197 GCA_035544555.1 Candidatus Methylomirabilota bacterium | reverse complement strand
TGAGTCGGGGGGAGGGGGAAGGAGGTTTTATCGGGTGCGGGTGAGGTGAAGAGGGGGGAGAGGGCAAATGGCAAATCGTAGAGGGGAAATATTATTTGGGTTGGTTGTGGGATCGGAATTCGGGGACGGCGGCGCCGTCTTTGCGGGGGTCGGAGGCGCCTTGATTGAGGCCGGTTGAGAAATCGCGGAGCACCGCCTGGCCACCGCCCATTGCCTGGGAGAAGTCCGCAAGCACTTCGATTTCGTGGCCCTTGGATGTCAATTGATCGCGCACCGATTCCGGGATGCGTTGTTCCATCTGGACGTCGCATCCGTCAAAGGTGGCCTTGGTGAACCGCGGGGCTTCGAGCGCCGACTGGATGTTCATGCCGTGATCGACCACGTTCGCGACGAACTGGGCGTGGGCCTGTGATTGATTCCAGCCGCCCATGATGCCGAAGGCAATGCGGGTCTCCCCCTTTTCCATGAATCCGGGAATGATCGTGTGCAACGTGCGTTTGCGGCCGGCGAGGACGTTGGGATGTCCGGGATCGAGACTGAACATGGCTCCGCGATTCTGAAGGATGAAGCCGCTTCCGTCGGGAACGACGCCGGAGCCGAAGAGGTAATACACGCTCTGGATCAACGAGACCATGTTGCCCTCCGCATCGACGACGCTGAGATAGGTGGTCTCGCTTCCGGGCGGGAGGGGTTCGCCATGGGTGACGTTGCAGTTCGCGCGGTCCGGATCGATGAGCGCCGCGCGATGGCCGGCGTAATCCTTGGAGAGCAGGTCTCGCACGGGTGTCGCGATGAAGCGCGGATCGGTGACGAAGCGTTGCATGTCGGCGTAGGCGATTTTCTTGCCTTCGATCATCGCGTGGAGGGCGGACGTTGAATTGTGGCCGAGGTCGGCGATGGGATGGCGCTCCATGAGGTTCAGCATCATCAACGCGGCGATGCCCTGGCCATTGGGGGGGATTTCGTACACGGTCCAGTCGCGGTAAGTCGTGGAGATGGGTTCGACCCATTCGCTGGAGAATTCGGAGAGGTCGGCGGGGGTCAGGATGCCTTCCAATCGGCGGCTGGTGGCGAGGATGCGTTCCGCGATGGGGCCTTCGTAGAACGCGCGAGGACCGTGGGCGGCGAGCTGGCAATAGGACCACGCAAGATCGGGATTGCGGAACATTTCACCGACCTCCGGAACGCGTCCCTCGATGAGGAAGACGCGCCGGGCTTGTTCGTCCTGTTCAAGGAGTGATTCGTGGCCGGACCAGTAGGCGGCGACCAGTTCGGTGACGGGGAAACCTTCATCGGCGAACTGAATGGCGGGGGTGAGCAGTTCGTGGAACGGGAGCCTGCCGAAGCGGCGGTGGAGTTTGTCCCAGCCATCCACGGCGCCGGGCACGGTGACCGGTTCGATGCCCCGGAAGGGGATCGAGTCGATGCCGCGGGATCGGATCCAATCCGGGGACGCGTTTTGGGCGGACCATCCGCTGGCGTTGAGTCCGTAGAGGCGGCCGCTTTTGGCTTCGTAAACGAGGGCGAACAGGTCGCCACCGATGCCGCACATCATGGGGGAGAAGACGCCCATGGCGGCGTTGGCGGTGATGGCGGCATCGACGGCGCTGCCGCCCTGGGCAAGGATGGCGGCGCCGGCCTGGGAGGCGAGGGGATGTTCACTGGCGACGATGCCGTGTTGTGAGAGCACCAGGGAGCGGGCCTGGGAACGGTCGCCCTCGGCGGCACGGAGCGCGGGAATGTTGGGATGGAGGAGGAGGCTCATGAGGAATCCGCACAAGAGGAGGAGGCGGGTGGGAGGGTTCATGGGGGATGAAGGGGTCAGGGGTTCAAGTCGGCGCAGAGGAGGGTTTTTTCGCTGCGGGCGTAGATGCGGCCGTTGGCGTAGGCGGGGTGAGTCCAGGTCTTGCCGGTCAACTGGGCGCGGGCGAGTTCGCGGTAGCCGTCGGGATCGGCGCGGGCGAGGATGAGTTCGCCCAGTTCATTGGTGATGTAGAAGACATCATTGGCACGGTTGAGAGTCACGATGGCCTGCGCGAAACCGCCCATGCGCGTGACAGTCCGCTCGGCCCAGAGTTTTTCGCCGGCGAGAAGATCGACGCAGCGGAATTCGCCGCACTCGTTTTTGAAGCGTCCGTTGTGATTGAGTCCGTAGAGATGGGCGCCTTTCAACACCGGGACACTGTGCAGCGAACTCAGGGAGAAATTCTCCCAAAGGATGTCGAATCCAGTACGATCGGGTTTCAGGCGGAGGGCGAGGGAGCCTTCGCGGTCGGAGCTGATGAGGAGGGTGCGGGAGGGGGCGTGATAGACCGGGGTGGCGACGGCTTGTTCCCAGGCGAGTTCGCGGGGGTGTTGCCAGAGGAGGTTGCCGTTGGCTGGATCGACCGAGCAGAGGGCGTCGGCGGTCCACGCGATGAGCTGGCGGGATTCGCCGGGTTGGACGATGAGGAGGCTCGCGTAGCCGGGCATGTTCGTGAGGCTGTGCCAGCGTTTCGCGCCGGTGTTGTGATCGAAAGCGATGAGCGTGGCGTCCGGAGAGCCGCCCGCCTGGAGGATGAGTTGATCGCCATCGAGCAACGGTGAGTTCGCGGCGCCCCATTGGGGAACGCGCGCGTTGTCATCCTGTCGGAGATCGCTCATCCAGAGGACGGCACCGGTGACGGCATCGAGGCAATGGAGATGGCCCATGGCGCCGAGGGTGTAAACCTTGCCATTGCGAACGGTGGGCGTGGTGCGCGGACCGTTTTCGTAACCGCCGGGGAGATCGAGGGCGCAGGGGTAGTCGTGGGTCCAGAGGATTTCGCCGGTGTCGGCATCGAGGCAGAGGACGCGTTCGGTGTCTTCGGGAGCGGCTGGGGGTTCGAGGCGGTCCATGACATAGAGGCGTCCGTTGGCGACGCTGGGGCCGCTGTAACCGGTGCCGATGGATTGTTTCCAGAGGACCTTCGGGCCATCGGGCGGGAGGGTTCCAGGGAGGCCGGGTTCATTCCACACCCCGTCGCGAGCGGGACCGCCACGCCATTCCGGCCAGTCGGCGGCGGGCATGCGGAGGAGGGAAAGCGAGAGGAGAAGGAGGAAGGGAAGGGGACGCATGGCAACGGGGTGAAAATCGGATGAATGGTCCGAAAACGCGAGTCAAAACGAGCGAGAGCGCGTTGGTGTCGCCTGAACAACTTTCTTATACACAATGTATTACACGAAATTCGGGTTGGATTTCCGGGCTTAGAACGCCTTTTTAGGCGTCAAAATTGACTGTAAGGGGGTGAGGCAAGCTTTGGTTCGACATCACCTCGACGGCTGTAAGAGCCGCTTCAGCGCCGGATAATCAATCTTCGCATTGTGACGTGTGTCCAATGGAATTCTTCGGATGTAACGGATTTCATCGATACAGGCCCAATCGAGACGACGGTTCAGCATTTCAGTCAACCGGGCAGATGCATCGTCGGCCTCAACCACCAGCATTCGGCATCCGCGATGGGAGATCATGGCGGCATGGGATACGCCGGGGCAGGAGCGTGCCACACATTCGACGCTGAAAGGATAGAGCACGCCGTGCGGATCATCGATTCGCGCGCTGCAACGGCCCAACAACCAGAGTCGGCCGCGGGAATCGAGATAACCGGCGTCACCCGTGCGATGCCACACGGTTCCATTGACGTGGAACTTGGTCTCATCGTCGCCGCGACCGTCCAGATAACCGGGCAGAACATGACGGCCGTTGACCACGATTTCACCGGCGGAACCGGGTGGCAGGCAGAGCGCCGCAAAGGCGGAGGCTTCAAGCCGGCCCAGGGCGGTTCCCCATTGATCGCGAATGACGCGAAGATTGATTCCGGCGATGGGTTTGCCGACCGGGAGGCCTCGACCTTCGAGCATTTCCTCGCGATCCGCCTTCTCCATTTCGGTTTGTTCGATCAACGCGATCGGTTCGGCTTCCGTGGACCCATAAACGGCGGTGACGTCCGCGTTGGGAGCGAGCCCGCGAATCCTGTCCAGCAATCCCGGCAGAACAGGAGCGCCGCCGGTGTGAATCTTCCTGAAAGACTTCAAACTGGCGCCAGTCTCCCGGCAACCATGCAGGAGACGTTCGATGAACGCGGGAGAGGCGGCGGTGCGGGTGATGCGATGCTTCTCGATCTGACGGAGCACAGGCCGGGGGTCGATGGCTCCCGGTCTGCGGAGATCGGCATCGGGAATGACACTCGTCACGCCGGCTGCCAGATTGGCCAGGAGAAAGACGGGCAGGGTGGTGAGATCGACTTCGCCTGGTTCCAGCCGCAGGTGTTCAACGAGGACCTCGCGTTGCGCCAAAAGGAAGCCATGGGTGCGCAAAGCCGCCTTGGGTTCTCCGGTGCTGCCCGTGGTGAAGGTCAGCAACGCGGGGGACTCCATCGTGGAGGGATGGAGGGTGTCATCCTTGGCGATGCCATTTACGGTGGACCAGGATACCGCGCCGGGCATGCGGGCTGAGGTGCTGAATTTGATGGGAATGCGACGGAGGGACCGGCAGCAGAGGCGGAGGAAATGAGCCCTGGCGGGACCGATGAAGACGGCCGGGGATCGAATCTCACAGCAGCGTTCAACATGCGCCCGGCCCAGTCCAGGATCGAGGAACATCGGAATCGCACCCAACCGGAACAGGGAGATCAGAACGCTGTAGAGAGTCGCCGACATGGGCTGGAGGACGAGAGCGAAATCACCCGCCCGGAGGCCCTGTTGCCGCAGCAGGGCAGCGCCCTGACCTGAGGAATGTTCGAGTTCCGCGAACGTCAGGATTCTGTCCACGCCGTCTCGCGACTCGATGATGGCCGCGGCTTCCGGGCGGAGCGAAGCGTGTTCGCGGAGCAGTTCGCCAAGGTTCATGCGGTGATCCATTCGAAGGGGTCCGCCATTCTCTACGATGACAGTTGGTTTGCAAACAGACTGTATCGACGGAAAGGCGTTGCGTAACGGCTGCTGACGTTGATCGAGTGGTTGCCCTGGTGCATGAGCGCATGAATGACACGGTGATACCCGAGATCGCGGGCGCGCGACTGGGTTTCCGCGACCAGCAGACTTCCCAGACCGGCATATTGGCGGTCAGGGAGCGTGGCCACCGTCTTTAGAATCGCGGTATCGGTGGAGGGTCCGCGTTCACCGTGCCGGAGGTTGGGAAGAGTGAAGACAAAGCCGATGGGTTCTCCCTCGCGCTCGGCGATCAGGATCAGTTCCGAGCGAATGAGCGGCCGGATGGCCTGATATTCCTGAATGAACGCGTCCTGACGGATTCGCGTGTAAAGAAAGTTCCCGCGAAAACTGACTCGGGCCACCGTGAAGATGGCTTCAAGCTCCTGAAGAAATCGATCCGGCGCCAGCGGGCGGAGCCGGATGCCGAGATGGTCCAGACGGTCGCGCACCCGGTCCAATCGGGGATCGGCACGCGTCAAATCCGTGTTGATGGCCGAGTAGTATCCAGCCAGGACATGAAATCCGGCGTGGGTGAAGTGATCGGGCCAGTCATCCGGATTGTCCGGTTCGAGAAAGAAAGTCGGTTCGGTGCCGCGTTCCGTCAGAAGTCGGTAGCGCCGCCAGGTGCTGCCGTCCATGGGGCCGATGGCAAGGGTGCATCTCCGGTCCGCGAGTCGGGAACAGGCATGACGCAGCAACTGCCCGGCTGCCCCGGCATCCGTGGCGGCGTAGTGTCCGATCAAGCCTGGTTTTTGATCCGGCAACCGCGGGGTGTCCTCCCACCAGAGCGAACACTCGGCGGAGATGGAGTGGTCCGGCGCAACGGCCACCCAGTGTTCCTGCGGTTGATGCCGGAAGATGGCTGAAGAGTCGTACCATCCCGGAAATCCGGGACGCGGATGTTCAGCGAGTTGATCCGGGCTTTTGATCCGCAGCAGGCGGTGCATGGGGTGTTCGGCACGAAATCGCCTGAAGAATCCGGCATGGGTTCAGGCTGAAGTTGTGAAAGTGATCACACGGCGAAGTCTTGTCCACCAGTCTTTCGGAGACAAGCAGCAACCCGGATGGGGGTGAATCCGGAATGCAATGGAAACGGCATCGGTCAAGTCGCCGGGATCACGCGATTGACCTGTCCGGTGCTGCCGTCCATCTCGACCCAGTCGCCATCCTTCAACCATTGGGTCAGGCCGGGGATGGAGACGACGGCGGGAATCCCCAATTCGCGGGCGACGATGGCCGAATGGGAGAGCATGCTGCCACGTTCGACGATCAATCCCGCGGCGGAAGGGAAGACCAGAATCCAGCCGGGGTCGGTCCGTTCGGCGACCAGGATCTCGCCCGCATCCAGGCTGGCTGTGCGCGGGTCTCTCACGATGCGCACGGGTCCGCTCACGAAGCCCGGGCTGCAACCCATTCCAGTGCGTTCCTCCTCCTGAGGCGCGGCGATACGGGGGGCCGCCATTTGAAAGACATTGCCATGATGAACCATTCCACGGGTCTCGAACCGTTCGGAGGGAGGAGGCAGTTTCTCATGACGTTCGAATTCCGCGCGGCGAATGAGAGCCAGCGCTTTGAGGTTGACGGAGGTGACGGTGCCATTGATGTAGCCGAGCACCTCTTTGACTTCGAGAAAGAAGATATCGCGCTCCGACTGTATCAGACCGCGCTCATGAAATTGTTTTCCCAGGGCGAGGAACAACTGCCGGACCCGTCCGAAGACCCGGGTGCGCTCGAACCGGAGATTCTCCCGATTCCGGATTCGTTCGCGGGCATGCCGAAGGACCCAGCGAAGCACCCCGCGGCGAATGGGGTGCCGCCTGAGGGCCTGATGAACGCGGGCCTCCGCCTCGGCGCGCGCTCCGGTTTGTGAAAAGGGCGGCTCGGGATTCGACTGGCAGGAGAGCCGCCGGGCGAACTGGCCGAGCGAGCGATAAAACGGAAGGGGATCCTCATTCAACGTGGCGCTCTCGAGTTTCAATTCATCGATGCACCGGTCACCAAACAGGCGGAGATACTCCCGGCAGCCGGTTTCGATCAAGGGCAGTTTTCGGATCTCCTGTTCGATGCCAAACCGGTCTCCGCCGGTCAATTGCTGGACCAGGCCGGGATGACGGGCAGCGACGGCGGCGAGCGCGCCCAGGCGGCGCGCGGGTTCGGCGCTGATGATGCCTCCTTCGCCACAGAGGAGGTCGTTCGGAAGGGCTCCGGATTCGTCCGCGCACCATCTGCGCGTCAGGCGTCGCAGAAAGCCGTAGAAAATCATCGCGAAGAAATCATTCACGATTGGCGCGTCCCAACGGCTCAGGAGTTGACCTTCGAGCGAATGATAGTGGGCGGCGATTTCATCCGGACGGGCATCCTCGATCGGCGGGTTGGGGGTTTGCAGGGCGCGGTTCAGGCGGCGCTGGAAATTTCGAATCCGCGCCGGCAGGGTGAAATGATTGAGGACCAGTCCGCAGGTGGTCAGGGCCAGACGCCATCCGTCGCGAAACCGCTCCCGGGCGCCCTGTGTTTTGAGCGAATCGAGAAGAACATCCGGCAGGCCCTCGCGAACGCCCATCATCTGTTCCATGAACCGGCGGTTCACCTTGAAACCCGGGAGCAGAGCGAGGACACGATGCCAGTTGAGCAGATTGTAATAAACCCGCCCCTGGATGTATCCCAGCATGGAACGGAAGACATGATCATTGGCTTCGAGGGCCTCGCGCGGAACCCTCATCAATCGGCAGAACTGACGGTAAACCTCCTCATACGCCCGGCGCGCGAACGAAAAGGTCAGGGGAGTCGTGGTCCCTCCGTAACTTTCGGCGATGTTGCTGTTGTCCCAGATGTTCAGAACGGCATCGGGATCATTCAGACCCTTGATCGAGGTGATGGGGCGTGATTGGAGAAGCCATATGCGATCCCGTTCCACCGCCCATTCGATGTCCTGCGGACGCCCAAAATGCCTCCCGGCCAGACGCACCATCCGGGCGATCTCCCGAATCTGATCATCGACCAGCGCGGGGACGCGCGCCGATCCCGCGGGCACACGAAGGGTCAGTGTCCGGGTCGCGCTCTCCGGATTGAACCGATGGGCGAAATGCTTTTCCGCGATGCGCCGATCGAGAATGTGCCCCTCCCGATCCACGAGGAAAGTGTCCGCGTCACTTTCCCCCGAGACCAGGATTGTCCCCAGGCCATGCACGGCGGATACCACGGAAACGCCCCGCCGACCGCTGACGGGGTCGGCGCCAAACGCGACGCCGGCCACTTCCGGATCGAGCATGCGCTGGACGATGATGGCCGGTGGTGGCGGCAGCGGCTCCAGTCGATGTTCCCGACGATACGCGAGGACCCGCTCATTGAAGGCGGAACGCCATACCTCGACGATCTTGAGCGCGACCTCGGTGGGATGAACGAACAGGAAGCTTTCCAATTGTCCCGCAAACGAGTATTGCGCGCTGTCCTCGTCCACGGCGGATGAACGTACGGCGACGTATTCGCCGTTGGGGCAGAGTTCGTCGAGAGCGCTGTTGAGTTCCCGCGCGATCGACGGAGTGAGCTTCAGTTGAGCAAGAGCGGCCTCGATTTGAGCGGTGTCGCGCGATATCCGCAGGTCTTTGAGCGCCGCGTCGCCGATGCAGTCCGTGAAGGCTTCGGGGGCCAGGCCGAACCACGGCGGCACCGGGAGGCCGGCACCGGCAAGCGCGGCGAGTCCGCGGCATTTGCCGCCCCATTCGAGCACGCGTTTGGACCGGGAGGGAAAGTGGACGTATTTCATGGCGCTTGGGCGAGGCAGAGGAGGAGCGGAAGCGTGCCGAGTTGGAGATACATCAACAGTGTCCATACGGCGGAAAACGTCTCGAACATCTTGGCCCGGCTAAAGTTCGGTTGTTTGAGGAAACGCCATGCAATCAAGGCGGCGAATAGCAGCAGCACTACCATGAGAATCGTCACCGGAATTGCGAAGTCGATGCGCCGGGCCGCCAGCCAAGCCGTCAACCCGGTGGCCAGCAAGGCAATCCACCACACGGAGACCGCCGCGTGGGGCCCCCACAGAAAGGTGTAGGTTTCGACGCCAGGCTCTTCATCCCTTGGGGCGCGCAGTTTGCGTCCGAATTCAATCACAACTCCATTCAAAAAACTCACCACAAGAAACCAGATCAGGCCTTCGGGAGGTGCCACCCGGCCGGCGGGCAGCCAGTCGCACGCCGTGGCATGCAGATCCACCAGCGGGAGGATCAGCATGTGCGTCCACAGGTAGGTGACCGGACGGGCCTTCAACCATCGACGCGCAAAGAATTCGCGGCTCATCAGCGCAAGGTAAGTCCACGCGACAGAAAGGACGACCACCAGTCCGGGCGCCAGCAGCCAGGCCAGCAGAAGTTGCAACAGCGCGGCTCCCGCAAAGACCCAACCCAACTCGCGCAAAGACACCAATCCCCGTGGCACCGGACGATAAGGGCGAAATCGCGCATCCTCGTCCGCATCCTTGAACTCGTCGGCAATGCGCAACTGAAGGAAGAAGAGAAAGGACGTCACAAACGCAACAGTGAGCGAAGCGCCATCCGGAAACGTCACATCGCCACGAAGCAGACTGGAGAACGACACCGCTGAAAAACTGAACGCAAGAATCAGGGGGCCATGAGCGAACACCGGGAAACGTTCGCGCTGATAAATCCACCAACGGCGCCAGCCAGGGTCCCCGCCCTGGGGCGTGGCTGCCCCATCCGAACCCGGATTCGAATTGCCCGGCAATCCGTTCCGCGAAGCAGCTTGCATGTTCAGGCGGGTCGGCGTTGATGTATTCATGCCTGCCAGTGTCGGGAGAGGACATTCCAGTATTCGTGGAGGACTGCAAGGCATGAGGATTTGATGGCCGGGCAACTCATGGCTCCATCACCTGGGCGGACTTGCCGGCACGGATGCGGTGCGTGATGCGGGCAGGTCCGCATCGTATCGATTGCAGGGAGCCCTGCACGAGCGCAAAAGTGACGGGAAGGGGCAACAGGGTGTGATTAAAAGTGGGTGAGAAAAGGCGCGATTTGCCGAAGAATAGAATGTACAAATTTAGCCACTTGGCTATTTACAGTGGGGATGAAGAAGAAAGAAAGGCCGCTACACTCGAGCTTGACCCCCCAGGAACTCCAGTTGATCGAGCAACTGCGGGAGCACCCTGAATTAATGGAGCGCTTTGAAACCATCTTGGGGATCAGTTCCAATGAAGGTCCCTTGAAGAGCGCGGACGAAGTCGAAGGACTGTTG
>DATKEE010000120.1:0-2979 GCA_035544555.1 Candidatus Methylomirabilota bacterium | reverse complement strand
CAGCCGGCCGGGCCCCGGCGTGGCGTGGGTGGATCTGGACGGCGACGGCTGGGACGATCTTGTGGTGACTGCCGGTCGGGGCGGGCAGTTGGGGGTCTTCATGAACCAGTCCGGAACGGGATTCAAGCCGCACGAGGAGGCGGCTTCATTTGCGTCGTCCGGCGGGGAGCAGACCGCCGCGGTGGGTGTCGCGTCACCGGATGGCTCGGCCGCGCTCGTGATCGGCCTTTCCAATTACGAGGACGGGACCGCGATGGAGTCGGCGTTAATGGTTTCAAAAGGAGCGGCAGGATGGGAACTCGATGTTCCGGACCAAGCGTTCACAGCCGGTCCACTGGTCCTGGCGGATGTGGATGGCGACGGGGATCTGGATCTGTTCATTGGCGGACGCTGCCTGCCGGGCCGTTTCCCGGAGCCCGCGCCATCCCTGTTGCTGCGAAACGAGAACGGACGCTTCCGGCCGGACACGGAGAATACCGCGGTGTTTGAACGGGTGGGGATGGTCCAGGGCGCCGTGTTCAGCGACATCGACGGAGACGGGGATCCGGACTTGATCGTCGCCTGTGATTGGGGACCGGTGCGCCTCTTCATCAACGAGGGCGGGCGGTTCACGGAACAGACCGCGAAATTTGGCCTCGAGGAGTTTCGTGGCAGGTGGAACGGCGTGGCAACCGGAGATTTTGATGGGGATGGTCGCATGGACATCGTGGCCTCGAATCTGGGTCGGAACTCGATGTATGAATCCCACCGGGAGCGTCCCCTGCGGCTTTACCATGCCGATCTAAACCGTGACGGACGCGTGGAGGTGTTGATGGCCTGGTATGAGACCTCAATGAGCAACTGGATTCCCGTCCATGGATTCGATGCGGTCGCCGCCGTCCTGCCACCGGTGCGCAGCCAGTTTGCTACCTACGAGGAGTTCGGACGCGCGACCATCGCGGACGTGCTGGGACCCTGGCTGCCGCTGACCCGCGTCGAGGAGGTGTCTGTGGTGGAGTCCAGTATTTTTCTGAATCGCGGGGATCACTTTGAAAGGCGTCCGCTGCCGGTGGAAGCGCAACTGGCCCCGGCATTCGGAATCGCGGTCGGTGATCTGAACGGCGACGGACATGAGGACCTGTTTCTCAGTCAGAACTTTTTCGCCACGCGACCGGAAGTGCCTCGTTACGATGCGGGACGCGGGCTTGTGTTGCTGGGCGATGGCCGGGGAAACTTTCGAGCGATGCCGGGGCAGCAGAGCGGCTTGAGGATTTACGGGGAACAGCGCGGGTGCGCGTTGTCTGATTTTGACGCCGATGGACGGCTCGACCTGGTTGTGGGTCAGAATGCGGCGGCGACGAAGCTGTATCGCAACGTGGGGGCGACGCCCGGGCTGCGGGTGCGGTTGCGGGGCCAGCGTCATAATCCCGATGCCGTGGGCGCGCAACTCCGGCCGATCTACAAGAATACGGAACGAGGAGCCGCGCGTGAAATCCAGGCGGGTTCCGGCTATTGGTCGCAGAACAGCACCGTGCAGGTGTTTGGCCGGGCGGAGCAAATCTCACGGATGGCGGTGCGCTGGCCTCAAGGGTCGGTGACGGCGGCCGAGGTGCCTGCCGGCGCGCTCGAGATCGTCGTGAAACTGAATGGCGGGGTGGAAGTGATACGATGACGGAGCGGCCGTCGCGTTGATCCGCGCCATCCGCGGTGCCTCTACCTGAAGAGTTACCGGGCGACAACCGGAGCGGGTTCCGCCACGCGGCCAGTCATGCTACTGCCCTTCGGTCAGCAGGGGGCGATGGAGCGCCTCGGGAGGGATTCGCGGTGTCTCCAGGTCCAGTATCCATTCGTTGCGACCGAATCGTTTGACCTCGACTCCGGCCAGGTCCACGTCCGGGTCCACGAGGTATTGGTGGGGTCTGCCGTTCAGCGAGAATGCGGTCAGCGCGAAGACCTTTGGCCGGCGTGAATACTCCGCCTCCCAAAGATCGGCGACGCGGCTGGCATAGCGTTGGAGGTAGAACGCCTGCACGCTGGTGTGCATGTATTTTGAACGCGTGAGATCCTTGTGACTGTTCCAGCGGATGGAGGGAGGTTCATCCGGTTGGTCCAGGGAGTCGTAAATGTAGGCTTGGGGAAACATGCGCCCCAGGTCCGAATGGACGTCACCCGTGTGGATGATCAGTGGCTCACCGCCAAGGAAACTGTAGCGGGAAAGGTTTTCGACCCGTGTGACCGCACTGTACCGCCAGCGCGACCGGTCAATCCGCCATTCATTCCCGGGCGAGGGCCTCACCAGGAGGGGGTCCTCGATGATTAGAAATGGAACAGTGTAGCGACCCTCCCCCTGAAGAGCGAATGGATGCAGCCGTCTCAGCAAGGGAATCACGACTTCATGATCGCGGGTTTCACTCAGCAAGATGGTGGACTGGCGGCTGGTTTCCACCGATTCGGCAGGTTCGAGCTGGCCTGCCTCCATTTGCCGGGTGCGCGCCGCCAGCGAGGCAAATCGGTCGGCCAGTGGGGCGGTTCCGGACTCCCGCAGGGCGGTTGCGATGAGTTCCAGGACGTCCGGAAAGGACAGGGCGGGCTCAATTGCCGCCGGGGGACGTCCGTGGAGTTCCTGCCAGATCTGCCGGACGCGTTCCCTCGATGCCGCTGGTGCAGGCAACGAACCCGCGGTGGCGGAGAAGGGATTGTAAATCATCCTTTCTCCCGTGACGGGCTCCACCAGTGCCACGATTTCGGGCAATCGGCTCCAGTTGATCCCGCCGGGTGTGACCTTTCGATGGATGACGCGATCCCCGTTCCACTCGGTCCAATTAATGAGTGTGCGACCGGTGGCGTCCCGGGAAATGATCCGGGGATCCTGGAGAACGAGCAGGTGTCCCATTCCTTTGCGCACGTCCGCCTTCAGTCGCCAACTGAAGCTCTGTCCCTCGTAGGTGACGCGGCCATCGCCCGGTATCCAGTATTGCCGTGTCGGCAACAGGGCCTGCC
>DATKEE010000119.1:0-9391 GCA_035544555.1 Candidatus Methylomirabilota bacterium | reverse complement strand
TTGGTGATGCGGGATGTTTTGTTGGATCGCGAGGTGCGGATCCGGCGGGACCGGATTGAGGAGGAACGGGCGGTGGGGTCCCTGATGCCGTCGGGATTGGTGGATCACCTGTCGCGCGCGGAGCTGAGGGATTTGTTTCGGTATCTGTCCGGGTTGGGCCGGCCGGGATCGTGAAGCACGACTGTGGGACTCCAAGGCAGGGTACACGCGCAAGTGCTCCCATGCACTTGTGACGGGCAATGAGGGAGGCGTCTTCGTGGCTGGTGTTGAATCAGGGACGACGGAAGAGCAACCGGGCGCTCATACACTTGATCTTACTCCTACTCATAATCCCTAAGACATCAGGGCCTTAGAGCAGGGAGCAAGAGCAAGAGTAAGAGTAAGAGCCGGCGATGTGATCAGCGGAACATGCGGTGCTCGCGGTCTCCCCGGGAGAGGAGAAAGGCCATGAGATCGAGGATTTCTTCCTCGGTGAGGATGCTGAGGAGTCCTTCAGGCATCATGGAAATGGGAGACGGCTCGATGGAGACCACGGTGCGGCGGTTGACGTGGGTCATGTCGCCGGGGGCGTACATGTTTTCGATGATCCGCAGGTTGTTGTCGTTGAGATTGGCGATGCGGCCGGTGACGATGCTGCCGTCGCGTTTGGTAAGGATGACGGAGCCGTATTGGTCGCTGATTTCCTTGCTGGGATCGATGATGGATTCGAGGAGGTCGCGGGGATTGAAGCGCCCGGCGACGCCGGTGAGGTCGGGGCCGATGGCGCCGCCTTCGGAGTTGAAGCGATGGCAGGCGAAGCAGCCGGTGGTGCCGAACATGGAGCGGCCGCGATCGTAATCGCGGTTGCGCAGGTTGCGTTCGACGAGGGGAGCGAGTTCATCGAGGGTCCAGTCCTTGACGAACGTGCGGTCGGTGAGGGCTTCGCCGGGGGTCTTTACTTCGGCTTGCGCCTCGATGATGGGTTTGAGTTTCGCGAGGTGGTCCTCGTTGAGGTTGGCGACGGCGTCGGCCTTCATGTCGCGAAGAAAGCCGGCGAGGCTGGAACCGCCCTTGAAACTGGCGGCCTTGAGGAACCAGCGGAAATACTCCTCCCGTTGTTCCAGCGTCCAGCCGGTTTTGAGCACACGAAGGGCGCGGACATAGTCCATCTGTTCCTCCTGGGTGGGGGCGGACTGGAGCATGGCCATGAGTTTGGTGGCGGCGGACGGGGCTTCGAGATAGACGAGCATTTGCGCGAGTTCGGCGTTGAGCTCGGGGCTCTTCGCCGGGAAGAGCGGATCGAACTTCGAGATCAGGCGCTCGCGGGCGGCGTCGCCGGGTTCGCGCAGCCGGATGAAGGCGAGGCTGTAGAGGCGGAGCAGTTCCAATTGGCCGGCTTGATCGAGCCGGTCCCAACGGATGCGGTCGAGGGCCTCGATTACACGGGGTTGCTGTGAGGCGCCGCCGGTGCGGATGAGAGCAAGCAGGGCCGTCATCGAGGCCTGGGGATTTCGTTCGGTCAGGGCACGTTCGTGCCAGCCGGCCGGGTCCTGATGTTCGAGGGCGATGCGGGCGGCGAAGCGGATGTAGCGGTCCGCGTGATCGAGGTGCGGCCAGACGGCGCGGACGGCGGCGGGATCCTGCCGGCCATGGAAGGATTCGAGATTGCGTCGCAGGGCGCGCGCGCGGGCACCGGCGTTGCTGGCGCGGGCGGGCCGGGTGGATTCGTTGCCCGTGTAAGTGACGCGGTAAAGGGCGGACTGGGTGCGGCGTCCACCAATGGCGAAATAGAGGGCGCCATCCGCGGGATTGACGGCGAGATCGGTGAGCGGGAGGGGGGAGCCGGTGATGAATTCCTCGGCCTCGGTTTGATAGCCGGATTGGTCGGGGGTGAGATGGACGGCGTAAAGTTTGCCATAGCTCCAGTCGCAGATGTAGAGCGCGTTTTGATACCTGGCAGGGAACTTCGCGCTGTAACCGAAGGCGACGCCGGTGGGAGAGCCGGGGCCGATGTCGAGGATGCCGGGGAGATTGTCGGGGTAGTAAGGGGGCCATTTGCCGGCACCGGAGCGCCAGCCAAACTCGGCGCCGCTGGTCACGAGGCAGACGCGGGTGGGCCGGTACCAGGGAGTGTTCATGTCCCATTCCATGTCGGCGTCGAACGTGAAGAGGTCGCCGTAGCGATTGAAGGCGGCGTCGTATTCATTGCGAAAGCCGGTGGCGATCAGTTCCCAATGCTCCCCGTCGGGATCGGTCCTGGCGATCCAGCCGCCGGGGGCAAGGGCGCCGCGCATGAACCCATTGCCATCCCAGAGCCGGGGCAGCAGGTGATCCTCGCCCCAGTTGAGGGGGACGCGGGAGGCGTCGATGTCGGTCAGGGTGGTTTGGTTGCCGACGATGATGAAGAGCGAGTCACCCTCCGGGGAAAGGAGGATGGCGTGGGGGCCGTGTTCGCCGCCGCCTTCGAGTTTGCGGAGGAGTTTGACCTCGTCATACTGGTCGTCGCCATTGGTATCGCGGACGCGGTAGAGGCCGCGGCCTTCGTAGGCCTCGTTGGCGACCATGACGTAGAGACTGTCGAAGGCGCAGAGGAGGCCCTGAGCCTGGCCGATGGGCAGGTCGATGGGCTCGATGATCAACTCGTCGGCGCTGCCGATGGGTGGCGGGGTGAGGCGGTAGAGTTTGCCGTATTGATCGGAGACGATCAGGCGCCCCTTGGGATCGGGTGTCAGCGCGACCCAGGAACCTTGCTGTTCGCGGGGGACGCTGTGGAGGAGTTCGACTTTGAAGCCATCGAGGACCTTGAGTTGGTCCACGGGCGTGGCGGTGGCGGCCAGACCGGAGGACTCGGCGGCGAGCCCGCCGGAGGACGTGGCGATCCACAGGGCGGTCGTCGCTAGGATGGGGAGGAGGGTTTTGCCGGGGGAGGATGCGGCACGATGGAGAGAACGCGCGATGGAATTCATGGGACTGTGTGGCGGAGAGCGTGGGGGATTTGGGACCGATGGTCAACGTTGCTGTGTTGATGAGGACCTGAACTTCACGTTCGGAGGGTGACGCTCCCGATCACGCGCGAGCCGCACGGGTTGAAGTGGGAATGACCGAATCCCATTTGTGTCAATGTTTAGGACTGACCCCTTTGCAGTGAAATAGGCTTTGACGGCGGACCCGGCGTGGGGTAGAAGCTCTGCGCCAATCAGGCAATCGGATATGCGAATGTTCCACATCAACCAGGTCAACGCCTCCGGCGACCGCTGCGCCGTCCGAATCGGACTGCGTCCGTGGGTAGCCGCCAAGCGGGGCGGGCCGGTGTGTGGGATGGTTGGCTGATTTTCAGAACAGAACAGTTTTTAAAAAACCCACCGCCGGCAGACCGGCGGTGGGTTTTTTTCGTCACCACGCCGGACTCCGGAGGTTCTCGAAAGGGAAATGAAATGAATGAATCCGCAACATTGACGGCCCGGCCGGCGGCACCACGAAGGGCGCTCCGGTCCGGGAACGGACTGTTCGATGAACTGGTCCGAACCTACAGACGATTGGGGCTGACGGAGGTCTCCGCACACGCGGCCGCGCGGGCGGATTACGTCAGTCTGGTGGCGACACCCCCGACAGGGCTCCGCGGGCGGCGATCATGAAGCAACGTTCTCAGGGCAGGTTTCTGGTCTGGTGCCGGGAAGGGCGGCGTACGCTCAGTCTGGCGCTGCCGATCACGGCGGGGTTTGTGGGGCAGATGCTGATGGGGTTGGCAGACACGTTGATGGTGGGGCAGGTGGGAACGGTTCCGCTGGCGGCGGCGGCGTTCGGGCATGCCTTGACGCACATCCCACTGGTCACGGGGCTGGGGTTGCTGACCGCGATGGCGGTGCTGACGGCGCACGCGTTTGGCGGGGGTCGCCGGGGCGCCGCGGGTGAAGTGTTGAGGCACGGGCTGGTCATTGCCGGGTGTGTGGGAGTGATCTCCGGTCTGGGGACGTGGTGGGTGCGGACGCGCGTGGGATGGCTGGGGCAGCCGGGAGAAGTGGTGGAGGCGGCGCAGACGTATCTGGTGCTGGTGGGTTGGTCCTTGTTGCCGGTGCTGGTGGCGCATGGGCTGAAACAATTCAGCGAGGCGTTGAGCCGGCCGTGGCCGCCGATGGTGATCCTGCTGGCCGGGGTGCTCTTGAACGTGGGATTGAACTGGCTCTGGATTTACGGGCATTGGGGATTTCCCGCGATGGGGCTGGACGGAGCGGGGCTGGCGACGTTGGTGTCAAGGATCCTGGTGGTGGTGGCGATGGCGGTTTATGTGTGGAGATCGCCCCGGCTCCGGGAGTGGCTTCCGGTGGCGTGGCTGGCGCGCGCGTCCTGGAGATCAATCCGGGAGCAACTGGCGTTGGGATGGCCGGTGGCGCTGCAGCATCTGCTGGAAGTGGGGGCGTTCGTGAGCGCGGCCTTGATGATGGGATGGATCAGCGCGGAGGCGATCGCGGCGCATCAGATCGCCATCACGTGCGCGGCGACGACGTTTACGTTCGCGCTTGGGATTGGGCTGGCGGTGAGCATACGCGTGGGACACGCGTGGGGGGCGGGTGCGTTGCGCCGGTTGCGTCGGGTTGGGTTCAGCGGGATCGTGCTGGCCGGGGGGTTGATGAGCGGGTTTGCGGTGTTGTTTTTGGTGGCCGCGTATCCCATCGCCGGGGCCTTCACACCGTCACGGGAAGTGGTGGCGTTGACGGCCGCCATGCTACTGGTGGCGGCGTGGTTCCAGGTGTTTGACGGGGTGCAGGTGGTGGCGATGTCGGCCTTGCGGGGGATGGGGGACGTGCGGGTGCCGGCGGTGGTTGCGGGGGTGGCTTATTGGGGGCTGGCGTTGCCGGTGGGGTATGGGCTGGCGTTTGGGATGGGGATGGGGGCGGCCGGGATCTGGGTGGGACTGGCGGCAGGGTTGGCGTCGGCAGCGACGGTGTTGAGTTTTCGCTTTCATCGGGTGAGCGCGCGGCATCGGGGCCGGACGGGTGAGGCGGCTGCCGGGAAAAACCATTTGACAGGGGGTGGGGCAGGAATCAGTCTATCCGCATTCGTTGATAAAACGGATCTCATGAAGAGTGGCTGAGGGACTGGCCCGATGAAGCCACGGCAACCGGTTGAGGACGCGTCCTTCAACGGCCAGGTGCCAAATCCAGCCCGGATCGTGGATTGAAAATGCGATTTGGGGAGAGATGAGAAGAGAGCGCGTGAAGGTTTTTCCGACCTCTTCTCATCCCGTGGGAAGGGGTTTTTTATTGCCCCGGAGGACGCGGCCAGCCGCCGGTTGAGAGGCGGATTGTTCAAAGCGTATGCAAGAGAATTCGGGATTCATGCGGGCATTGAAGTGCCGCGAGTGCGGTCGCGAGTATCCGCTGGCGGCGACCCATGTCTGTGAGTTTGATTTTGGGCCGCTGGAGGTGGCCTATGATTACGACCGGATTCAGAAGGCGCTGACGCGGGCGGCGATCCAGGGGCGTCCCCAGACCATGTGGCGGTATCGGGAATTGCTGCCGGTGGCGGGGGAGCCGACGGTTGGGTTTCAGGTGGGGTTCACGCCGCTGGTGAGGGCGGACCGGCTGGCGAAGCGTCTGGGAATTCGCGAGCTTTGGATCAAGAACGACACCGTCAACTATCCGACATTGTCCTTCAAGGACCGGGTGGTGAGCGTGGCGTTGAGCCGCGCTCGGGAGCTGGGATTTGACACCGTGGCATGCGCCTCGACGGGCAATCTGGCGAACTCGGTGGCGGCGAACGCGGCGGCGGCCGGGTTGAAGGCCTACGTCTTCATTCCGTCGGATCTGGAGCAGGGGAAGATTGTGAATTCGCTGGTGTACGGGGCGAACGTGGTTGCCATTCGCGGGCACTACGACGAGGTGAACCGGTTGTGCGCGGAGATCGCCGGCAAGCATGGCTGGGGGTTTGTGAATGTCAACATGCGGCCCTATTACGCCGAGGGTTCGAAGAGCATGGGCTTCGAGATTGTGGAGCAGCTTGGGTGGCGGATCCCGAGGCACACGGTCGTCTGCATGGCGTCGGGATCCTTGTTGACGAAGATCCACAAGAGCTATCAGGAGTTGGTCAAGCTCGGGCTGGTGGACGAGGCGCCGTATCACGTGCACGGGGCGCAGGCGACGGGATGTTCGCCGATCTCGAGCGCGCAGCGGGCCGGGCTGGATTTCTTCAAGCCGGTCAAGCCGAACACGATTGCGAAGTCGCTTGCCATCGGGACTCCGGCGGACGGGTTTTACGCGCTGAAGGTAATGAAGGAAACGCAGGCATCGGCCGACGACGTGACGGACGATGAGATTCGGGAAGGCATCCGGTTGCTGGCGGAGTGCGAAGGTATTTTCGCGGAGACGGCGGGGGGGGTGACGGTGGGCGTGGCCAAAAAGCTCATCGCCTCCGGGAGAATACCGGCGGGCGAGGCGGCGGTGTTGTGCGTCACGGGCAACGGATTGAAGACGCTGGACGCGGTGGTCGGGCACGTGGGGCAGCCGCGGGAGATCCGCCCGAGTCTGCGCGAATTCGAGGCAATGCTGGATGCCGACACGAAGGCGGCGGCCAAAGCCTAGGCGGGATTCATGGCCGTGAAGATTCGCATTCCGCTGACGATCCGCCGGTTGACCGACGACCAGGAGTTGGTGGAGGTGGAGGCGGTGACGGTGGGTGGGGCGATTGAGGCGATGCACCGTCGTTATCATGGAATACGGGAACGGTTGGTGGACGAACGGGGGCGGGTGCGTCCGTCCGTGCTGGTGTTTGTGAACGACGAGAACATCCGGTTCCTGGAGAACGAGCGGACGCCGTTGAAGGACGGGGACGAGATCAGCATCGTGCCGGCGTTTGCCGGCGGTTGAGCCCGACGAATTCACGGCTTGCCTCGGGGAAAGGGTTTCCCGAGAGTAGGCCGCTGCAACAACGATCAAGAGTAATGCCTGTCAAAGTTCGAATTCCCACGCCGCTGCGCAAGCTGACCAACGATGAGGAGATCGTGGAGGTGAACGCGGGGGATGTCGCCGCCGCGATCACGGAGCTTCAGTCCCGGTATCCGGGAATACAGGAGCGGTTGGTGGACGAGAGCGGCGCGGTCCGCCGGTTCGTCAACGTGTATGTGAACGAGGAGGACATCCGTTTCCTGCAGAACCAGAAGACGGCGCTGAAGGATGGGGATGAAATCAGCATCATACCGGCAATCGCCGGTGGATAGGACGTGATCCATGGCGACGAAGACCCGGACTCCGAAAAGCGCGGCGCGGAAGAAGAAGACAACCGGCCAGAGTCGGCAGACGACGCGGCTGTGGTTGATGTATCCGCCGAGACTGATCACGCAGCCGTTGATCTGGCAGTTGGGAAGGAAGTTCGACGTGATCACGAATGTGCGTCAGGCGAGCGTGGCGGACGAGATTGGACTGGTTTGCCTGGAGCTGGACGGGCGGCGCGCGGAGATTAAGTCGGCGATCAAATGGCTGGAAAAGACCGGGGTACGCGTGGAGCCGATCGAAATCAATGTGATCGAGAGTTGACCCGGCGGGCTGTGGAGGAGGCGCGGTACGGGGGACTTCGTTGGTTTTATTTGTCGAAGCCATCAGATGGTTGGGAGCGTCGTTGAGGCGGTTTTGCAGGGGTTTCGGCGGGTTTTTGAGCCCCGGAGGGCGGCGGAAATGGACAATCGCCGCTTGACCGTTCAACCAGAGAGGTTTATAGCAATCAGTGCAGTTCGAGATTCAGGCCCCACAACCCTCAACCCGCATTGCCCTATGACGAAGCGTGACTTGGTTATCCGCATCAGCAACGAAACCGGGCTGGTGCAGCAGCAGGTATTGGAAGTCGTTCAGAAAACGCTCGACTATATTGCCGAGGCAGTGGCTCAGGGCAGGAAGGTTGAGCTGCGCAACTTCGGAGTCTTCGAAGTGAAGATCCGCAAGGCGCGCATTGGACGGAACCCGAACGCGCCGGAGACCGATGTGCCCATCCCCCAGCGCGCGGTGGTCAAATTCAAGCCCGGCAAGGAGATGCGGGAGGCGGTTCTGAAGCTGACCCCGGCGGACGTGGAGCGTGCCGCGGCGGCAGCGGCCGAGGAAGCCAGGGCGGAATCGGAATCGGAGAATCCGCGTCCACCGCAGAATCCGTAAGTGAAGATCTACGCGTCGCCCGATGCCTCAGGGCGCTCCTGGCCGCAGTGAGCGCCCTTTTTGTTGCCCCGCATGGAACGTCTCCCTGGTTTCCGCGATTTTTACCCCGAACCGCTGCCCGGCTCCGAAGTCTGGAGTGCCTCCGTTCGACAGGAGGTCTTCGACCGCTGGCGCGGAACCGCCCGGCGTTACGGATTCCATGAGTATGACGGTCCACCCCTGGAAACCCTGGATCTCTATACGACCAAGAGCGGGGAGGAGATCGTCGGCCAGCTCTACAATTTTGCCGACAAGGGAAAACGGGAGGTGGCATTGCGGCCGGAAATGACGCCGACGCTGGCCCGCATGGTGGCTGCTCACGCGCGGAACTACAGAAAGCCGATCAAATGGTTTGCCATTCCGCAACTCTTTCGATATGAGCGACAACAAAGGGGCCGTTTGCGGGAGCATTTTCAATTCAATGCCGACATCATCGGCGAGTCGGATCTGTCGGCGGATGCGGAGTTGATCGCGCTGATGATCGACTCGCTGCGGGATTTCGGTTTGACGGCGGAGGACTTTGTGGTGCGGGTAAGCAGCCGGAACGCGTGGCAGGAATTCTTCAGGCAACGATGCTCCGATCCATCCAGGGAGTATCCCTTCTACCAGGTCATCGACAAGCTGGAGCGCGAAAAGGCGGAGGAGAGCCGGCGCAAGCTGTCCGAACTCGGTGTTTCGATGGATGAGGTCAACGGGTTCATTGGGGAGGGCAGGCCCACGGGGGAATTGGAGAGCATCCTTGGCAATCTGGCGGCGCGCGGGTTGAAGGATTTCGTGAAGGTCGATTACAACGTCATTCGTGGCCTTGCCTATTACACGGGGGTGGTGTTCGAGGCGTTCGATCGCAAGGGACAATTTCGCGCGATGGCGGGCGGGGGCCGATACGACAATCTGATCAAGCTGATTTCGGGCGGGCGGGTTGATCTGCCGGCTCTCGGATTCGGGATGGGCGACGTGGTGTTGCAGGAGTTGTTGCGCGAACGGGGGCTGGCGCCGGCTGGGTCCCCGGGACTGGACGTGTTCGTTTTGATCGAGGAGGAGGGCACGCGAGCGGAGTCACTGGGTCTGGTGCAGCGGCTCCGGAGTGCCGGGCTGGCGGTGGATTATCCGCTGACTCCGGCCAAACCGGATCGACAGTTCAAGCGCGCGTTGGAAGTCGGCGCGATCCACACGGCCCGGCTGGAGCGCGGGGAGACCGGAAGTTGGCGGGTGCGTGTCCGCCATCTGGGTTCCCG
>DATKEE010000118.1:0-13749 GCA_035544555.1 Candidatus Methylomirabilota bacterium | reverse complement strand
CCACGAACAGCGGAAAGAACAGAACGACTCCCAGCACCTGCTTCAGATCCAGTCCGCGGCCGGCCCGGGGAATCCACGCGTCCAACGCCTCCTTCACCCGGTCGTCAATCCTTTGGGTGATCTCCGTCAACCGGTCGGTTCCGGCGTCCGCCCGCGCGCTTGCTTCTCCCGCCACCCTCGCGTCCGGTGGCGGCGCCATCCGGCCGATCAATGTCTTGGTGGACCAGACAAGACCGGCGTTCGACATCCCGAATAAAATCCCCAGCAGGACCCCGGCGACGAGGCGTCCCCAATAGCGCCGCAGGTAGGGCCAGCCGAAGAGAAGGATCTGTTTGAGATGCCGCATCGATGCGTCGCCGGAAGCAGGACGTTTTGAGGGGAAAGTGAACTGGATCGGTTCCGCGTTGGGAAGTTAATAATCGGCCGCCCGGCGACTCGAGGTGCGATCAAAAGTGGGTGAAATCACGGGCAGCACCTTTTGTTACACGTTTAACAAATGGTGATCCGCCGCATCGATCAGGCTTCATCGACGCACACGCGTCACGCCAACTCCATCGCGTAGCAGCGGAGGTAACGACGCTCTGACTTCCCGTTCCGGGGCAGGCCTTCCGAATCGCACACCCCCATCCACTCTTCGAATACCACTCATTCTTCACCCGCCTTTTATCACACCCGGCGACTCGAACATTCCCGGGGCAACCGCAACGATTCGCCGGAGCGATCGACCCGCAACCATTGCCAGGCTCCCCGGCCGGTTGCCGCGTCCCCCGGGATGGTTTGAGTGTTCGGGGATGCGGGCGCCGACGGTGTGCTTCGATCGCAAGTTGTCCGGCCCTGTTCGAGGCGCTTGACCGGGGAACCCCGGCCGCGGATAATCGGCCCGAATGTTGGCCAAGGTGTGTTCGTCCTCCGTCAGTGGCATCGATGCCCATCCGGTCGAGGTGGAAGTAAATTCCGGATGGGGCGATACGCTGATTATTATTGTCGGGCTTCCGGACGCCGCGGTGAAGGAATCGCGGGACCGGGTGACCACGGCGTTGTTGAACTCGGGTTTCAAGTTTCCGATGGGTCGGACCACGATCAATCTGGCGCCGGCGGATGTGAAGAAGGAGGGGCCGAGTTTCGACCTGCCGATTGCCATTGGAATGCTGGCGTCCAATGAGCAGATGGTGAGCGATCAACTGGAAAACTTCGTGATGGTGGGCGAACTGGCGTTGACCGGCGCGTTGCGTCCCGTGAAGGGCGTGCTGCCCATTGCCATGCGCGCCCGGCAGGATGGAAGGACCGGCATTCTGGTGCCCAGCGAGAATGCGGCGGAGGCGGCGGTCGTGGCGGGTTTGAACGTGATCCCGGTCAGGGACCTGCGCGAAGCCGCCGGTTTTCTCGAGGGGGAGGCGCGGATCAGTCCCACGCGGATTGACGTGGCGCGATTGTTTGAGCACCGGCACGACGAGGAGATGGATTTCGCCGAGGTGAAGGGTCAGGAATCGGTCAAACGCGCCCTCGAGATTGCCGCCGCTGGAGGACATAACGTCCTGCTCATCGGGCCGCCGGGCACGGGCAAGTCGATGCTGGCCAAACGGCTCACCACGATTCTGCCGCCGCTGACTCTCGACGAGGCCCTCGAAACCACCAAGGTCCACAGCATCGTGGGACTGCTGCAACCGGGCCAGGCGCTGGTCACCCAGCGCCCCTTTCGCGCCCCGCATCATACCGTCAGCGATGCGGGATTGTTGGGCGGGAACATCAACCCCACCCCGGGCGAGATCTCCCTCGCTCACCACGGCGTGCTGTTCCTGGACGAACTGCCCGAGTTCAAGCGCAACGTGCTCGAGACGCTCCGGCAGCCGCTGGAGGAGGGACGGGTGACCATCTCCCGGGCTGCCGGCACAATGACCTTCCCCTCCCAGTTCATGCTCGTGGCGGCGATGAACCCCACGCCGGACGGAAAGATGCCGGGCGAATCGCGGAGTTCCCCGCGCGAGATACAGAATTATCTGGGGCGAATCTCCGGCCCGCTGCTGGATCGGATCGACCTCCACGTGGAAGTGCCGGCAGTGAATTTCCGGGACATTACCAGCGAACGCACCGGCGAGAGTTCGGAATGCATCCGCGAACGCGTCATCGCGGCGAGGGTTCGGCAGCAGAAACGATTCGCGGGAAGGAAACAGCTCACCTGCAACGCGCGGATGGGAAGCCGCGAATTGAAGGCCCATTGCGCGCTGGGCGAGGCGGCGCTGGAACTCTTGAAATTCGCGATGGCGGACATGCGACTCAGCGTGCGCGCCTACGACCGCATCCTCAAAGTCTCACGGACCATCGCCGACCTGGTCGGTTCGAAGGACATCACGGGCGACCACGTCTCCGAGGCGATCCAGTTGCGATCCCTGGACCGCCAGTTGTGGACGTGAGCGCAAATCTCCAAAGGGGTCAATACTCCGATGCCTTCCGGCAAAAGTTGTCAATACTATTGACTGACCCCTTTGGGAGGGGTGAAGGGGAGATTGTGGGCATCGGCGACGGCCTGGCAGGTGACGTGGCCGTTCATGACGTTGATGCCTCCGGCCAGGGCGGGCTGTTTTTGGCAGGCTTCCTCGAGGCCGAGATCGGCCAGCATTTCGATGTAGCGAAAGGTGACGTTGGTCAGGGCCTGGGTTGCCGTCCGGGCATAGGCGGCCGGCATGTTGGCCACGCAATAATGGATGATCCCCTCCTCCACGAAGGTGGGGTTCTCGTGGGTTGTGGGTCGCGAAGTCTCGGCGCAGCCGCCCTGGTCGATGGCGATGTCCACAAGGACGCTGCCCGGTCGCATGCCCCGAAGCATGTCGCGCTTGATCAGTTTCGGCGCGCGGGCGCCCGGCAGGAGCACGGCGGCAATCAAGACATCCACGCGGGGGAGCAGATCCATCAAATGCGCCTCGCTGGAGTAGAGCGTGTGCGCCGTGTGGAGGGTGATGTCGAGGAACCGCATGCGTTCCAGGTCCACCTCGAGGATGGTGACGTCGGCTCCGATGCCGGTGGCCATGCGGGCGGCATTGATTCCGGAGATGCCGCCGCCGAGCACGACGACGCGGCCGGGGAGGACGCCGGGCACGCCGCCCAGCAACACCCCGCTGCCGCCGCGGTGTTTGGCCAGGTGATAGGCGCCCACGAGAAGGGACATGCGTCCCGCGATTTCGCTCATGGGTTCGAGGAGCGGGAGGCGGTGGTTGATCTCGATGGTTTCGTAGGCGAGGGCGGTGACACCCGATTCAACAAGCGCCGCGGTGAGACCACGGTTGGCCGCCAGATGCAGGTAGGTGAAGAGCAACTGACCCTTCCGCAGCAGACGGCATTCGTCGGGTTGCGGTTCCTTCACCTTGACGATGAGATCCGCCTCCGCGAACACGGCACTGTGATCGTCCACAAGACGGGCTCCGGCCTGCTCGTAATCGTTGTCCGGATAACCGGCCCCCACGCCGGCGCCGCGTTCGACGATGACGGTGTGACCGCCGCGAATGAGCTGATAAGCGGCTGACGGAAGCAGCGCGACTCGATACTCCTGCTCCTTGATTTCCCTGGGAACGCCAATGGTCATGGGTTTGCGGTGATTGGAGGCGCTTTCTCCGCGGATCCATCCGGCGATTCGCCGGATGGGGGGTCAACCTCGATTGAACGGCCGGCAAGATCGGCGAGAGTCAGCGCGGAAGCCGCCGCCTCCCCGGCATTGAGAATCTTGTGGAATTCACACTGGACGACTTCGCGGGTGGGGTCGGCGTGAGTCTCGGGTTGGCGTCCGTCCCCGGCCCGGATGGCCTGGAGGATGTCGTGGCAGGTAATGCGATCCAGCGGCCGGCGCGGGACGTAGCCGGGTTCGTCGCCCTCGGCTTCAAGGAGGAGATTGGATCGGACGGCGACCTGCAGGATGGACTCGACGAGGCGGGAAGGGATGGCCAGTGACTGGGCCAGTCCGATGGCGGTGGGAGGGGGATCGCCGCATTGGAATTGTCGCGCGACGAGGGTCATGAGGCGGAGGGCGACGAATTCGCGGCCGAGTTCGTTGATGTTCTCGGCCTGGCGTTCCTGAAAATAGGCGGCGCGGTTCTGGTAGGTGTAGGCGACCTGGCCGCCGAAGAGGAGAATGAGCCACGACAGGTAGAGGCCGACGAGGAAGACGGGGAGGAGACCGAGGCTGCCGTACATCATGTCGTAGCGGGCAACGGAGGAGACGAACAGGGAGCTGAGCATGCTGTTGATCTGCCAGAGACAGCCGCCCACGGCCCCACCGATCAGAGCGGCCTGCCAGCGGACGCGGGTGTTGGGCATGAGTTGATAGAACAGGGCGAAGGCGAGGCTGAGGACGATGAATGGGATCAGGAACAACACGAGATCGGCCAGGTAGGGAACGCGCTGGAGCCAGCGCTGGGGGGCGTCGAACTGGGACCCGATGTTGATCGTCATGGCCAGCAGGGGAATCAAGGGACCGAGGGTGACGGTGGCCCAGTAGCGGACGATGCGCGCGATCCAGGTGCGTCCGCGGGAGACGCCCCAGATGTCGTTGAAGGTCGTCTCGATGGTGCTGAGCAGCAGGATTACGACAACGATGAGGGCGAGAAAACCGGTGATACCCAGGGTGCCGCTGTTGATGTTGTTGATGTAGTCCTGGATCTGGGTGGAGACACGCTCCCGGGCCGAGACTTCGTCATCCTCTTTAGGAAAGAGATCCAGTTGCGGGGCGACGTATTCGAGGATTTTTTCCGTGAGAGTGCTGACGGCTTCGTCGTCCTGGCTTTTGAGCAGACTGGTGCTGACACTGAAGGCGAGGGCAAGGAGGGGGATCATTGCCAGCAGGGTGGTGTAGGCCAGGGCGGTGGCGCGAACCGGGCAGCGCTTCGCCGCGAACCCGCGGACGACGAGCACCCAGAAGTGCAGAAACTTCTGGAAAGGAGTCAGGTGCAGTTCTCCATGCGCGTCGATGCCTTGTTCGGTAAAGGCGGCGTGAGCCTCCTTCGCGAGTTTCTTGAGCCTGGAGAGCGGGTGGTTGGGCATGGCGAACGATCCAAGGCTAACAAAGAGCCGCTTCAAGTCAAATGACGTGGCACCGCGCGGGGCGGGTGTTCCCGGGCGGACGAGGACCGTGACGCGTGCCGGCGACGACGCATGCAACCGGTTGAAACATCAAGGCTGGCAACGGGGGTTTCCGGAAATTGAATTGTCAATCGAATGCGCTTGATTAGTCTTGCGGCCATGGCTCGGAAAGAATCAGCCGGCATTGCCTCTTCGCGCGCGCTCGCGGACGTGCTGGGAATCGTACTGATTGCGGTGGCCCTGCTTTTTCTGCTTTCGCTGTTGTCCTTTGACAAGGGGGATGTGGGTTACGCGGAACCCCGCAACGAGGTGATTCACAATCTGGCGGGGCAGTTTGGAGCCTGGCTGGCGACCGGACTCTTCTTCGTGTTCGGCGCGGGGGCGTATGTCTTGCCGGTGCTGTTGCTGGTGTTCGGTCTTGGGTATCTTTTTCAATTCCTAGCGTATTTGCAGCATCGCTGGATTTGGGCGGCCATGCTGCTGGTCTCTTGTTTCGGGTTGCTCGGTTTGTATTCGTTTGCCTCCTGGCTTCAGGATGTTCAGCGACACATGAACGCGCCCAATGCCGGCGGTGTGCTGGGTCTGTGGGCCAAGGACTACGTCGGCGGACTTTTCGGGCGGCCGGGCGCAACGATCATATTTGGTACGTTGTATTGCATCAGTGTGCTGTATCTCACCAACTTTCAACTGGGGGAATGGCTGCGGAACTGGTGGGCGAACCGTCCCGCGCGTCGCGACGGGGACAATCCGTGGGCGGGGGAGGAGCGTGAGTTGGAGAAAAAGGCCAGGGAACTGCGCAAGCAGGCGCGCAAGCTCCAGGACGCCGTGGAAATGTCGGGCATTGGCGCGGATCTCCAGCCGGTTCCGGAGCCGACCGTGCGCGATTTGAGCCAGCCCCAGAGCAAGGGGGCCCGCGGTTCCTCACGGGCCGCCGCGTTGGAATCCAGGGCGGCGTCTCCCGCGAGCGAAACCAAGGCCCCCTCCGAATCCGATGAAGGTGTCCTGGAGGGAGAGGTGATCCCCGCGCGGGAGATCGTTGCCGCCACCACAAACCAGGTTCTGGGCAGGGAGGACAAGACGCGTCAGAAAGATGAGCCGCCCGTGGCGAAGAAGGAGACGGACAAGGAAGCCGCGCAACCGGAGGCGGAGCCCGGGGATGAGCCGCCGCCGGTGGTCCCAAAGCCCAGGGGAGGATCGCGCAAACCCAGGGCGATCTCCGTGGCCGCCACGCCCAAGATTGGAAACTATCAGCTCCCCGGCCTCTCGATCCTGCAGCATCCGGAAGCCAACCTGAAGCCGGGTGAAACGCGCGAGGAATTGATGAACAGCGCGCGGCTGATGCAAAGCACGCTGGCCCAGTTCGGAATCGAAGTAGCGCTGGGAGACATTACCAAGGGTCCGACGATCACGCGCTACGAACTCCATCCGGCCCCTGGCGTGAAGCTGGAGAAGATATCCGGCCTGAGCAACAACATCGCGGCCGCGCTGAAGGCCGAGCGCATCAATATTCTGGCTCCGGTTCCCGGCAAGAGTTCGGTCGGTGTCGAGGTGCCGAACCGGGTGAAGACCAAGGTGATCATTCGCGATCTCCTGGAATCGGAGGAATGGCAGCATACCCGGGCGCGGATACCGCTGGCGCTGGGCAAGGACGTTTACGGGCATCCCATCATCGCGGACCTGGCGGACATGCCGCATTTGTTGATCGCGGGCAGCACGGGTTCGGGCAAATCGGTGTGCATCAACTCCATCATTGCCTCCCTCCTCTACCGCTTCTCCCCCGACGAGCTTCGCTTTGTGATGATCGATCCCAAGGTTGTCGAGTTGCAGCAGTACAATGCCCTCCCGCATCTGGTCGTGCCCGTGGTGAACGATCCCAAGAAGGTGATTCTGGCGCTGCGCTGGGTGGTCAACGAAATGGAGAAGCGCTACCAGATCTTCGCCAAGGTCGGCGTGCGGAACATCAAGGCGTTCAACGACCGTCCGAAGCACAAGCCCAAACCGGCGGCGGAACCGGAATTGCCCCTGACCGTGACGCGGGAGAAAGTGGAGGCTGGCTCGGACGGTTTCGCCGTGGAACTCGATGAGGAGATCGTCGTCCCGCGGGATGAGGAGATTGTGATCCCCGAAAAGTTGAGTTACATCGTCGTGATCATTGACGAGCTGGCGGACCTGATGTTGGTGGCGCCGGCGGACGTGGAGATGGCGATTGCGCGGATCACGCAGATGGCCCGCGCGGCGGGGATTCACTGCATTGTCGCCACGCAACGGCCGAGCGTGGATGTGATCACCGGCGTCATCAAGGCGAACATTCCCGCGCGGGTGGCGTTTCAGGTGGCGGCGAAGGTCGATTCACGGACCATTCTCGACGCGATGGGGGCGGACAAGCTCCTGGGGAAGGGGGACATGTTGTATCTGCCGCCGGGTGCGGCCAGGCTGATCCGCGCGCAGGGGGTGTTGATCACGGACCAGGAGATCCAGGAGATCGTCGATTTCATCGCCCGGCAGGGGAAGCCGAGTTACGAGATTGAAATCCACCAGCAACTGCAGAAGCCGGTCAGCAATCTGGATGCGGACGGCGGTTCGGGCGAGGACGAGGAATTGATCGAACAATGCGTGGAAATCATCCGCACCGAGCAAAAGGCGAGCGTTTCGCTTTTGCAACGCCGCCTGCGGCTTGGCTACACGCGGGCCGCGCGTCTGATGGATGAATTGGAAAGCCGCGGCATTGTCGGGCCGAGCAAGGGGGCGGAGCCCCGGGACATTTTGGTGGACTTGGACGGCACGGGTGCCGATGGGGGCGGGCAGCAGGCTGTCTAAGATACTCTCGGGGGCCGCTTCAGCCGTCCTGCTTTCGATCCCGGAAGAGGATCCGATCGCACCTCTCCCGCCGCCCCATCTTTTACCCAACCATGCAGAGGGCTGGTTTGGCGCTGGTGGGCTGAATCCTGCTTTGCAGTCACCTCGCGAGCCGGGACCTTTCGAAATCCTTTCAACCTCCTCCCCAGCCTGACTCGCAAGTGGTTTATGTCGATGAAGCTGCGAATATTGAATTGGTGGGTCGTGAGCGCCGTGATCCTCGGCTTGAACGGAGTTGTTCAGGCGGCGGAAGAAGCGGACGAAGCCCCGATTCGGTTTGAGACACTCGAGGCGGGAGGCGAGACATTCACCAACGTGGTGGTTCAGAATCGGAGTGGCGGTGTGATGTTCATCCGGCACGAGGGCGGATTTGGCAGTGTGCGGCTTCAGGATCTCGATACAGAAACGCTGGCGGGGATGGGTTATGAGGTCGTGGAACGCGAGGGTGGCGCGACCGTGGCGGATTATATCGAGCAATTCCGGCATGCCGGCAGCAACAGAAGTCTCGAGGCGATGCGTTTTTTGAGGAGCCATCCGCAACTGCTTCCCCTGGCCGCCGGAGTGGTTGTCCTCCTCTTTTTTGGGGTGTCATTCTTGGTGCGGCAGATTTGTTTCAAGGTCGGTCATCCCCCCGGGTTTCTGATCTGGCTTCCGGCGACCCAGACGCTCCCCATGGCGATCGCGGCGGGGATGTCGTCGGCGTGGTTCCCGTTTCAACTGGGGCTGCTCGTCGCCTCGGGGGTACTTCGGTGGCAGGACACACCCTACACGTCCATGGCCGACGGCGTCTGCACCATCGCCGGCCTGGTATTCTGGCTGTTCTGGTCCTTCAAGATCACCCGCGCCCGGCGGAAGAATCCGCTGTGGTCGCTCCTCCTGCTCGTTCCCGGTGTTAACGTGCTGGCACTTTCCTATCTGGCCTTTTCCGACTGATCCCCTTCATGACATCCGAAAGTTTGTTTCTTTTGATTCGGCGAACGACCCTCCGGGCGGTGTTGCTCGGAGGGTTGTCGATGGCTTTCTCAGTGGGCGCGCAGACGCCCTCGGCCGGGGAGTCGCCGGAGGTGATGGCGCGGTTCGACAGCCTGACAGTGGGTTCGATCACCTACAGCAACGTGGTGGTGGAGAGCCAGGGCCGTTCGGCCATCATGATCCAGCACGCGAACGGGATTGCGAGCATCCGTGTCGAGGAACTGTCTCCGGAAGTGAGGACCGCGCTGGGTTATGTGGTGCGTGAACCGGCGTCCGAGGTCCTCAAGGGAAAGCTCGTCCGGTTGGAGGAGATGAGCAGGTCGGAGGAACTCAATGTCGAGGGGTTCAAAAGCCTCGGGCTCGGAGTGCTTGCGGCGTCATTGGCGCTGGGCTTTGCGGTGTATCTCTTTTCATGCGTTGTCTTCCGCAACATTTGCATCAAGGCGGGAAAGGCTCCGGGTCTGCTGATCTGGATTCCCCTTTTGCAATTGGTGCCGCTGTTCCGGGCCGCCGGGATGTCCGCCCTGTGGCTGTTGTGTCTGTTCCTGATTCCGATCGCGTCGATCATGACGACCCTGCAGGCGCCTGATTACGCGTTCTGGGCGGGACTGGCACCGGCGCTGTTCGGGGCGTTGTTGAGCGTGGTCTGGGCGTTCCGGATCAGCCTGGCGCGGGGCCGGCCCCCCCTCTTCGGCGTGCTGCTGCTGCTTCCCGGAGTCAATCTCTTCGCCCTCCTTTACCTGGCGTTCGCGGAGTAGCCGACTCGCGGAGGCCATTCCCCCGCATCGCTCGGATGTGCAGGGTGACGCAGGATTCAGCCGGAGCGGGGTTCTGGAGGAACGTAGGCTCCGGACGCAACCGGCAAGGCTTACACCATTGCCAAAGACTTCTCAAACCCGCTATACGTCTGCGACATGTCCACGGTAGGTGAACAACTTCGCGAGGAACGCGAGGCCAGAAACCTGACGATTTACCAGGTGGCGGAGGAGACGAAGATCCGGACCGACCACATCCGGGCGCTTGAGGAGGGGGATTACGACATGTTCACCGCCCAGGTGTACATCCGGGGGTTTGTGCGGAATTACGGGCAGATGTTGAAGCTGGATGTTGCCCAGCTCATGTCGATGCTGGAACAGGAACTGGGGCGGACGGGGAAGTTTGCGGCGCCACCGCCTTTGATGGTCCGTCCCAAGGGGATGCTGGACAAGGTGATGTTCCAGTTGTCCAGGCTTCACTGGAGGATTCTACTTCCGTTGCTCGCGGTGTTGCTTCTGGTTTCCCTTGTTTTCCTTGGCTTGCGCGCCTGTCAGAGCGCGAGGCGTCAGGACCCGTTGTCCGAACTGGGGCCGGGATTGTATCAGCCCCTGCGGACCCACTCCGGTGAATTGTTGCCGCTGCCCACCAACGCAACCTCCGAACCATGAAGCGGGTTCTCCCGCGACGCGTCAATCGACGCTTGAACCCGCATCCCGTGGCCTTCATCCGGACGCGCCAATGGAACGCCTCGGCCACTTCCGCGCATGGTGGGGCGCGGCGAAGATTGCCGTCCCGCGGCCCGGCGTCCGCGTAACCCAAGGAAACCGGTTGCAATCCCGGTCAGGCGTGATAAAAACACCCTCCCGCCGCTTCGGGAGCGGCTGGCCGAAACCTTGACCGAGTGGATCTGCCGTATGTCACAACACCCCAGCCTGCGCGCCGCCAACAAACTGGCCGCCAAACGGAACGTGCTCAAACGTTTTGAACGAATCGAATTGCTTCGGAAACGAGGGCAATGGAAGGAGGGCGACCGCGTCACGTGCCTTCCCAAGACCAAGGTCCTGGAGTAGTCCGTCATTCCGGATCCACGCAACGATTGAATCGTGCTCAGTGCGGAAGGCGTGGCCCTCGCCCGGGAGGCCGCCCTTCCGCACTGCGCGTTTTCCCTTTGACACCTGCCGTGAAACGCGTCCGTCTCCAAAAGGTCCTTGCGGGAGCAGGCCTGGCCTCGCGGCGCGCGGCGGAGAAGATCATTCAGGCCGGCCGTGTCGAGGTGAACGGGCGGATTGTGAGGGAACTCGGGTCCACGGTGGACCCCGCCGTGGACCGCGTTTCGGTGGATGGCCGTGGTTTGCGGGAGCGGCGCAAACTTTACATTGCGCTGCACAAGCCCCGGGGCTACATCTGCACCCGAAAAGCCACGACCGGAAGCCGCGCCGTGGTTGATCTCCTGCCGGCCGAGTGGGGGCATCTTTATCCGGTCGGCCGACTGGATGTCGAAAGCGAAGGCCTGCTCTTTCTGACGAACGACGGCGACTTCTGCCTGAAGCTCAGCCATCCGCGATACGGAGTTCGCAAGACCTACCGGGTGGTTGTGGACGGCCGCTTTGACGTGGCGGACCTGGGCCGGTTGAAGGACGGGGTTCTGGACGCGGGGGAACGCCTGAAGGCCGAGGCGGCGCGCCTGGTGTCCGCGAACAACAGCAGAAGCATCGTCGAGGTCGATTTGCGTGAAGGCAAAAACCGGGAGGTGCGACGTTTGGTCGGCGCCCTCGGATACGAGATCGGGTCCTTGACCCGGGTGCGGATCGGGCCCATCCGTCTGGGGGATCTGCCCAGCGGCAAATGGCGGACATTGACAGAACCGGAGAGAAAATCTCTACTCAGGAAACTATGAAAACGAACTCTTGGTTCGCGGTGTTGCTGGCAGCCGGATGCCTCGCCCTTCAGGCGCAGACATCGCGGACGGGAACGCCCGAATCCGGCCATGAGGCGATCGCGCAGGGAGACCGCATCAACGTGCGGGGCCAGGCCTCGCTCAAGAGCGAAGTCATCGGCCAGCTCAATGCGGGCGACAGAGTGACAGTTCTCGACGAGGTGGTCGTTTCAGACCCCGCGCCGGGGGAACCCGCCCGCTGGTTGCGGATCGCCATGCCGAACGGCATCAACGTCTGGATTCACGGCAATTTCGTGGATCCCGCCACGCGCGCGGTGACGGCCACCCGCCTGAACGTGCGGACAGGTCCGTCGGAGAACCACAGCATTGCGGCGCGTCTGGACCGGGGCGCCCGGATCACTGAAATCAAACGAGAAAACGGCTGGATCCAGATCCAGGCACCGGAGAATGCCTACGCCTACGTGGCCGCGGAGTTTTTCGCGCCGGCTCCCGGCGCCATGGCCCGGTCACAGACCACCACCGTTCCGCCCGACGAGACCGCGCCGGTTCCCGAGACGGTGCCCGAGACGGTGGAGGAAGTTGCCGAAGTGACGGAGGAAGTACCGGACGAACCTCCGATTATCGCGACGGCTCCGGCGCCCACGCCCGCCGAAACCATCGTCGAAGCCTCCACCGCCGGCCGGCTGTCCGAGGACGACCGGCGCAGCGTCAAACGCGAGGGGGTGGTGCGCAACGCGATCAGCATCCAGGCGCCGACGGATTTTGAACTGGAGGACGCGGAAACGGGACGGACGGTGAACTACATCCGGACCCTGCGTCCCGAGATCAAACTCAACCTCTACAAGGGCTTCAAGGTCATTGTCACCGGCGAGGAATCCATCGACAAACGCTGGCCCCGCACCCCCGTCCTGACCATCGAAACCATCGAGCTTCCTTGATGTCGCCGGGCAATCTCATTGACGGCCGCGCCATCGCAGAGCAGATCCACGAGGAAACCAGCCGCCGGGTTGAGGCATTGAAACACCGGGGCGTCGAACCCGGACTGGTCTTCGTCCGGGTCGGCGAGGATCCCGCCTCGAAGGTGTATGTCGGCATGAAGGAGCGCGTCGGCACGCGCCTCGGCATCCGTTCCGACACGCGTGTCCTCCCTGAATCAACCCCGCCGGACGCCCTGCTTTCCCTGCTCGGGGAACTCAACGACGATTCCCGCGTTCACGGAATCCTCGTCCAGGCGCCCCTGCCCCGCCACATCGATGCTCCCCGCGTCTATTCGACGATTTCCCCCGACAAGGACGTAGACGGGTTTCATCCGGTCAACGCGGGCCGGTTGTTGTTGGGTGACGAAACGGGATTCCTTCCCTGCACGCCCGCCGGCGTGCACGAATTGCTGGTTCGTTCCGGTGTTTCCATCGAGGGCGCCGAGGTCGTGATCCTGGGCCGCGGCAATATCGTCGGCAAACCCATGGCGTCGATTCTCATTCAGAAGGCGCCGAATGCCAACGCCACCGTCACCGTGTGTCATTCGCGAACCCGCAACATCGCCGATCATTGCCGGCGCGCGGACATCCTGATCGCGGCGCTGGGAAGTCCGGAGTTTGTGAAGGCGGACATGGTCAAGCCGGGAGCTGTGGTGATCGACGTGGGAGTCAACCGCGTGGCGGACGCCCGGGCCAGGGGCGGTTCCCGTCTCGTGGGCGACGTCGCGTTCGATGCCGTGCGGCCGGTTGCCGGAATGATCACGCCGAACCCCGGGGGCGTCGGCCCCATGACCATCGCCATGCTGATGCGCAACACGGTGCGCGCGGCCGAAAACCAGACCGAACCCACCACGTGAACCGATCCCGCCTGAAACCCCGGCCCATCCGCGGCATGCGGAGATCTTCAACCACCCTCTGAACCCATGCAACCGAGCCGAATCCTTCCCGACCTCCAATGCGCAGTCCTCTGCGAAGACGTCCGCCAGGAGGTCAATGGTAATTTCATTCTGGTGGGTGTGATCAATCACATCCGCGTGCCGCAACTTCCCGTCACCGCTTTGCGGCTTTGCCTGTTCACCCGCTGGACCGCCGGAGTGGGTCAGTTCACCGAGACCGTCCGCCTGGTGGCCCCGGACCAGTCCACGATCATCCGCAAAGGCGAGGTCCGTTTCAACATCCAGGACGCCAGTCATCATGCGACCAACGTCAATGCCTTCACCCAGG
>DATKEE010000117.1:0-3893 GCA_035544555.1 Candidatus Methylomirabilota bacterium | reverse complement strand
CCAGTTCATCGGCGCTGCCTGCAACAAGGACGGAACACCCATTGCCCTTCGAATCCTCGCCTGCCGGAGAAAACTTTTCGTTTCCCCAGACTAAACCGTCCGCGCTACACGACTATTGATCGAACCGAAGAGTCGGATGCTGGAATAGCGAATGGAAACGAATGGTTAAAACAACGCGGATAAATCAACGAACAATCCCTTGTCGCCGCCTTGAAAACGCCCTTCAATCTGGAGCAGGAAAGTGAACAACGTGTTGGGACCGGCCACGACAAGATAGGGGATGTAGGCCGGCTCGCGCCCCGCATTGGTCACGTGCTCGACACGGAAACCCACGCCAGGCCGTATCGCGTCATACCACGCCGGCAGATACTCGGTTTCGAGGCTGTATCGGGCTCGCGAGCCGCGCCCCGTGGCGTCGTCCAGGCCGACACCCGCAGTCGCATAAAGGTCCTTGTAATTGGCCCGTCCGACGCCTGTGACCAGCCAGCGGTCGTCATCGATGAACGCGTGCGCGCCGATGGAGTTGAGTTTGCGGCGGTAAAACGTTTCGAGGAAAACGCCCTTGGGCGGGCCGTGCAACTCGAAGCTCGCTTCGCGGCGCGCTTCATCGCTCAAGGGAATCGATAACTCGCCCACAAACGGCACATTGACCACGTGAAAGAGACCATCGCTCACCGAAGGGCCGTTGATGGATTGCAATGTATAGGACACGCCCGGCGAGCGGCCCGAGGGTGAGAACGAGCGGAGCGACTGAATGCGAGCGTTGCTGGACGGATCGCCCGCAAGCGGCGTGCTGAACAACGCCGGTTCGCTGACCGACAGACGCAACGAAACATCGTATTGCTTGAGCGACCGAAACTGGCCGGCCGTGAAAGTGTTCCGGTCATTGATCTCCCAATTGACGAAAGCGTCCTCGAATCTCCCGCCGCGATCGCGCAGCGAACCGTCGTTGCGCAGGTCCAGACTCACGATGCGCCATTCGGCGAAATACGAGAAGTGATCCCCGATTGGCCCGCCACTGATCAGCTCGACTTTGGGAACGTAAACCTTGTCCAAATCCTGCGGCGAATGATCCTCGTAACGTCCGGTGATCCACACGGCCAGGGGAATGGTCGATGCCCGTTCGCGGTCCGCGGGCAGCCGGTAGCCTCGCGCGAGAAACGCCTCGCCCCATGCGTTCAATTTTGGGGCCGTGGAATGGCAGTCGATGCAACTGAGATTGGTGCTGCGCGCGTATTGCGGCGTGGCGTAAGCCTCATCAACAAAGGGGCCGGCCAGAAAAAGGCCCGCCAGCGTGACCGCGCACGACAAGCGCCGTCGCGTTTTCCCGGCAATGGCGTGTGGGGCTTCCTTGTGGCTTGTGAACGAGTCAGGCAGTTTTTTCATGGGTATTGACTCCGCCTTCACGCGCCCGGCGCAACACGTGAAACAGGTTGGATCATGCCGGCGAAGCTATCCCAATCTTTGTTTGCGTCAAGAATAAAAGTTAGCCGGAGCTATTTATATTTGTTTGAGCTATTACACGTAGTCGAAATGGGGTTCCGGCCATTGCAGGGACTGGCGCCACCCGCGGCGCGGCTGGGACGGCCGCGAGTTTACGGGGCGTCCCGCCCAGTGTCTTCCCATCACCTGAATCAGGCACAGTGACACTACCGGGCGGTGGGTGCGCAATCGAACAGGATCAATTCGCCAGCACGTAGCTGGTCCGGTAGGAATCCATCACGGCCCAAAGGTTCAAAGGATATAGCAAGCCACGATATTTGATGAACCGCGCGCTGCCGTCCGCCATCATGTAATTCGAGCCGCCCACGGACCGGTCGCGATCCGTCGCCGAATGCCGCCCGCGCTCGATCTCCGTGACGTCATTCCCGCGCCCTCCGCGGCTGGGCTCGAAGAGATCCATGTAGTAATGCGTCGAATCGCCCTTCTTCTCCCCCAGCACAATCGTATCGACCGGGTGGCGGATGGCCGAAAGCGGCATCGCCTGCTCCGGGGTGCCGCCCACCGAGTACCCCCTCCCCTCCCGATGCTGAAAGTAATCATTCCAGCCATTGATGATGAAACTGCGAAACGCGTCATCCGGCGGCAACGGCTGGGTGGCGCCGCGAAACGTCACAAATAGCGGAGGCCGCGGCTGGGTCCTCCGGTCATCCGGACAGTCGAGCACCAGGAGATCCACATAGTAGGGGAACAGTTGCGTCGGCCAGCGGTCGTTGTTTCTCCGGACAGGAAACAGCCCTTCGTTGTCGTGCACGTACATGTTCGCGGAAATCCCCAACTGCCGGACATTGTTCAGGCAATACATCGCGCGGCCCTTGTCCTTGGCCCGGCCCAGCACCGGCAACAACAACGCGGCAAGGATCGCGATGATGGCGATCACCACCAGCAGCTCGATCAGGGTGAAGCCGGATCCGCATGACGCGGACGGACGGTTTGGGACGCGACAATCCTTGCGCAAGGACAGGACACGCACGGGTGGGTGCCAGGTAGGAATCATGGATCGGGCGGATTATGCACCGGCCACCCCATGTCTGGCAAGCCACGGAAGCCGGCGCCGCGTACGATCAAAGCGGGTGAAAAGAGAGCGATTCTCGGGAAATGGATGGGCGCGCACGATTCGGGCATCCTGCCCCGGAACGGAAGGTCAGAGCGTCGTTACCTCCGCTGCTACGCGATGGAATCGGAGCAACTCTCCGACAATGCTCGCAGCGTTCGCCCGAACACCTCACGCACCGTCCCCTGAGCAGACACCTCGATAAGAATCCGCTTCTCCTCATAGTGTCGGATCACCGGCTCCAGGGTGCTTCGACAGATCCGCAGTCGCTTGCAAACGGCCTCCGGACGATCGTCCTCCCGTTGAACAAGCGCCGCGCCACACGGGTCACAAATTCCCTCGGTCCGGGGCGGATGGGTGTCATGGTGAAATACCGCGTTGCACCGTGGACAAACCCGCCGCCCACTCAGTCGCGCCACAAGCCGATCGACCGGCAGGTCGTAGGCAATCACTCCCGTCAATTCCACGCCCTCGGCACCAAGGAGCGCGTCCAGCGCCCGTGCCTGTTCGACCGTTCGCGGAAACCCGTCGAGGAGGAATCCCCCGCCGCACTTGAAGCATCGGCCGCGCTCGCGCACCACGCCCAGGACCATGTCATCCGACAACAACCCGCCCTGCCGCATCGATTGCAACGCCGTCTCCATCGCCGGACTTCGCTGATCCGCATCCAGCTTTGCGACCGTCCGGAACACATCGCCGGTCGAGAGATGGCACGCGCCGAAATGGCCGCTCAACAACTCCGCCTGCGTCCCCTTCCCCACTCCCGGCGGACCCAGCAGCACCAACCGCTTCGGATCCCGGGTTGCCGCCGGTCCTTCAAGGCATCGGGCCTCCCCTCCTTTCAACCAGGCTGTCCGGTCGCGCGCCATGCCCTCAATCACTCATACTCACCCGCCACCCGCCACCCGCATCTTGCCCGCCCCAACGCCAATATTGGCCCGATCCTGGATTCCAAAACCCGGCCTTGCCCTGTTCCTTAAACGGACGCATAAATCAGCCATGACCACGACACACCATTCACGCAGGAGCTTTCTCAAGAGCACAACAACAGCCGCAGTCGCCGCCCCGTTCATCCTTCCCTCCCATGTCTGGGCCGCCGAAACGCCGCCCAATGACCGGATCACCCTTGGCTTCATCGGCATGGGCAAACAGAACCGCGGACTCATGAACGGTTTCCTCCGGAGAAACCAGACCCAGACGGTCGCCGTTTGCGAAGTCGATGCCAACCGCCGCAACCACGCCAAAAAGTCCGTCGAGGATTCCTACAGCGAACGCAATCAAACGGGCTACAAGGGTTGCGCCGCCTACAATGACTTCCGGGAAATGATCGCGCGCGATG
>DATKEE010000116.1:0-7394 GCA_035544555.1 Candidatus Methylomirabilota bacterium | reverse complement strand
CCCCGCCATTCAACCATCGCTCTTCCATGGCCTCCAAGCCGGCATCTGGATGGTTGACCAGCAGTCCACCCAACACCTGGAGGAGGCTGGGACGGGAAAAGGCGTCCATTCCCGTGTGGGTCGGATCAAATAGCCGTCCATCGGGCAGAGTGAAAAAGAGCAGGAGCCTGGCAGTCGCGCTTGTATCACGCGTGAGCGGGCCGGGCGGAGCATGGTTTCCAATGAGGTGTGCCAGAAGTTGGAAGATGCCGGGTTGGAGGCCATGGAAGAGCGATGGTTGAATGGCGGGGGTGGAATCCGCTTCGGTTGGAGCATGAACATTCGGCGTGACCGTGGTTTCGTGGATGCCGACCACCACGAGCGGTTCGTGTGTCTCCGTCTGATAATAAGGGCCGGAGGACACTGCCGCGGCGGCCGTGTCGGTCCAAACGTCCGCCTGGGGATGCGAGGGGAAGAGATTGCCGGCGAGGACGAGGAAAGAACCGGTCCAGTCTGGCGACGGCCGGGTTCGGGGGGAGATTTGGATGTGATCTGACAGAGTCTCGCGCGCAATGCCGGCGTGGTGGATGAGCAATGACGCGATCCTGGCCCGGACTTCGAGTGGCAATTGGTCCCAGACCAGCCACGCCGCCAGTCCGACATGAAAGTGCTGCCGAAACGACTCGTGTGCGGGGGAAGGGTTTGATTTGTCCGGCGGCACAGGCCCATCGATGAGCCGGGTCACCGCGTGGGAATCGAGAATTGCCAGAACGGCATCGAGGCATTCCCGACGTAATTGCGCGGACTCGCCCCACAGAGCGACAGCAGCAAAGGCGGGTAATGCCTCGGCCAGTTGTTCCGTGTCCGCCGAAATGCGCATGGGTTTGTGGAGGTCAGCGGGAGTTGGCTTCGGCCAGGGTCGGAGCGCAAAGAGCGCGTCGTGTATCCTTTCCAGTTGTTGCCTGACGGTTGCGTCCCCGAGGAGGGAGTCGAACGGGGGAGGTGGCGGAGGTTTGAGAGGCGAGCGCGCGGGAATTTCAGGAAGTTGAATCGTCGATTGTCCGGACGCGATACCCGGGAAAACCATCCAGGCGGCCAGGAGGGCGGGGAGGAACCGGAGGGTGGATGCCGGGGTCATGCGGCTTGAGATTGGGCGAAGGACTTGTGCGGTGTCAACGTCCGCCCGGTGGCGCGCCGCATCCGCTGGCAGATGCAATGCTAGGATGGATCGCTCCGGATCCGATGAACTTTTTTCATCATGAATCAGCCGCTCGACACCCGTCAGCTTCGCGCGTTCAGCCTTCTTGCGCGAACTGGAAGTTTCACGCTAGCAGCGAAAGAGCTCTATCTTTCCCAGTCAGCGGTGAGTCATTCGATGAAGGCGCTGGAACAGGATGTGGGGTGTCGTCTTTTGGACAGGGTGGGCAAAAAGGTCATGCTGACGCAGGCGGGCGAGCATTTGCTGGTGCACGCGGAAAAGATTCTTCAGGAGATGACGGCGGCGCGCTCGGCGCTGGAGCAATTGGGAAAGTGGGGGCGCGGCCGGTTGCGCATCGGGGCGAGCACGACCGCCTGCCAGTATTTGCTGCCGACGGTGCTGCGCGAGTTCAAGGAGAGTTTCGCGCGATGTCTGATCAGCATCGAACCCGGTGACAGTCCGCAGGCGATCGAGGCGTTGCGAAGCCAGCGGATCGATCTGGCGTTGACACTGGCGCCGCGCAACGAGGAGCAGCTTGATTTCCATCCATTGTTTTCCGACGAACTGGCCTTTCTGGTGAGTCCGATGCATCCCTGGGCGAGGCAGCGCCATGTGATCCGCGCCGGGATTCCGCGGGAGAATTACATTCTTTACAACAAGCGAAGCTACACCTTCCGCATGGTGGAGGAATATTTCCGGGAGGAAGAAATGGTTTTGAACACCGTGATCGAGTTGGGGAGCATGGAGGCGACCAAGGAATTGGTGAAGCTGGGTCTGGGGGTGAGCATCGTGGCTCCGTGGATAGCGCGGAAGGAACTGCAGGAGGCGTCGCTGGTGACCTTGCCCCTGGGGAAGCGGAAGCTTCGGCGCACCTGGGGCATCTCGCATTGGAAGGGACGGAGGTTAAGTCTGGCCGAGGAAACGTTCGTGTCGCTCTGCCGGGAAGCGGCCGAGAGCATGGGACACAACGTGACGCTGGCAAGCGCGGCGTAGGGAGAGCGGAGGGATCGATCAGAAGAATGATCCGGCGCAAGCGCGGGAAGGGGGGGCTGTTCCATGGGCGTCAATCCAGACATGGGATCCGGTGAGGTTTGACAACACGGGCGTGCTGCTTTAGTACGGGCGCATGAACACACACCGAATTCACTGGTTGTCGTTGTCTTTTCTGCTGGCGCTGGGGTTTCCGACGGTGGCGGCCGAGGGACCCGCGCGGTTCGAGGTGGGCGGGTTGACATTTGAGCGTCCTCAGGGATGGGGCTGGGTTGAGCAACGAGGCGCGATGCGTCAGGCCCAGATGGAAGTCAAAGCGGAGGGGGTCGAGGGTTCGGCCGAGGTGGTGTTCTTCCATTTTGGACCGGGGAACGGCGGCGGAACGAAAGCAAACATAGACCGGTGGCTGGGTCAGTTCGCCGAGCCGCGGGATCAACTCAAGCACAAGGTGGAGGAGGAGACGGTGGGCGGCCGGAAGGTGACGTATGTCCAGGCCGAAGGCACCTATCAAAGCGGGATGCCCGGGGGACCCAAGACCCCGTTGAAGGATCACGCGCTCATTGGAGCGATCATCGAGGGCGCACAGGGACATGTGTTTGTGCGCATGACGGGACCGTCAGGATTGGCGAAGGCGTCGATCGACCCGTTCAAGAAAATGGTCATGAGCGGGCTGAAGTGAGGGGGTCCCGGTGGGATTCTGTCTTTTCGGTCCGACGACAGGGCTGGTTTGAAAGGCCCGGCGTGTCTCCGCGGTTCGAATCATGGCCGGATTTTTCGTCAGGTTCCGCGAGGAGGCTCTCAGGATTCAGCTCGAAGGCGGCTGGTGGGGATGTCCGCGATCATTCAGCGGGGGGCCATTCCTTGTCGCGCGGGTGGGATTGTTCGCCGCGTTTTTCGTCGGCTTCGAGCAGGCGGATGAGTTTGATGACGACAATGGCGACGAGGCCGAGGACCACAAATGCCAGGCCGAGACCGATGAGGACATCCTTGAGTTTGCCGGGGGGCACGAACTTGACGGGGTGGAGGAACAGACCGATGGCACCCAGGATCACGGCGGAGGAGACAATTCCGACGCCTGAACGGTGTTTCGCCAGCTTTGAGGCCGGTGAGCCTGCTTCGGGCGCATCGCGCAGCGTGGCCACCACCCGCCAATAGATCCATGCCACGACCGCTCCGATGAGGAAGGCCGCCGCGCTTCCGAAGGTGAAATCGAAAGTGAATCCCGCGGGTACCTTTCTTAAGGAATACGCCGTGGAGGACATGGCGCCAAAGGCCATGACCGTGGACCAGGTGGCGATGCGGAGGATGCGATCTGTTGGATCATGCGGATGCAATGGATCGCTCATGGCGGTCGGGGGGATGGGAATTCATCCCCATCATACCACGCGCGACAGGCCGCTGCCCCGACGGATGTCACCGATCAACCAGGCTGGCTGGCCGCTCCGCCGGATGAAGCGCAGGAGGGTGTCGGCCTGTTCACCGTCCACGATGACCACCATGCCGATGCCCATGTTGAAAACCTGGAAGAGTTCGGATTCGTCCACGCCGCCCTTGTCGCGGAGGAGTTGAAAAATGGGGGGCAGTTCCCAGGAAGTTTTCCAAATGATGGCGTCACACTTTGCGGGAAGGATACGTGGCAGGTTGTCGATGAATCCGCCGCCCGTGATGTGGGCAAGACCTTTGATGAGGATGGCGCGGCCCGGATTGAACCGCTTGAGCAGTTTCTGCACGAGAGGCCCGTAGCTGACATGGACCTTCAACAGTTCGTCTCCGAGCGTTTCCTTTAGGCCGGGCAAACGGCTGGAGAGTTTCAGCCTCAACTTTTCGAAGAGGATGCTTCGAGCCAGCGAGTAGCCGTTTGTGTGGAGTCCGCTGGAGGCCAGGCCGATCAGGGCATCCCCCGGGCGGATGGCTTTGCCATCGAGCATGCGGGACTTTTCGACCACACCGACGATGGTGCCGCTGACGTCGTATTCACCCGGACGATAAAAGCCGGGCATCTGGGCTGTTTCGCCGCCGATGAGGGCGCAACGGTTTTCCGCGCAACCCCGGGCGAAACCGCGGACGATGTCGGTAAAGACGTGGGGTTCCAGCCGGCCGGTGCCGAGATAGTCGAGGAAGAAAAGCGGCTCCGCACCGAGCACCGCGATGTCGTTGACGCAATGGTTGACGAGGTCCTGGCCGATGGTGTCGTGCCGGTCCATGGCGAAGGCGATCTTCAACTTGGTGCCCACGCCATCGACGCTGGAGACGAGGATGGGTTGTCTGAACTTCCGGGTATCGAGAGCGAAGAGCCCTCCGAATCCGCCGACCTTGCCGAGTACTCCGGAACGTTTGGTGGAGGCGAGCAGCCGGGGCAGTGTGGCCTTGACCCTGTTGCCGAGATCGATGTCCACGCCCACGCGGGCATAAGCCTTCTGTTTCATGGTGATTCGTGTTTGGGCGCCTGGGGGCGGCAAACAGGCGGCGATTATTCGCGGGGCGCGGGAGGGCTGTCGAGTCCGGAAAGAAATGTGGATCGGCGCGGGCGCGCCATTTGGGGTGTGGATCGGAACTTCCTGAAACTTTCCGCAACCTGGAAACGGGTTCGCGGGTCCTGTTGAGCACAGGGCGAGGCCCTGATTGAAACTGCCGGATTCGAAACACTCACCCGAAACTCCTGACATCGTATGAAGAAACCGACACTAAAACCCATTATTGCGGCCATTTGCGCCGCAGGCATCCTCACAGTTCCGACGGTCCGCGCGGCCTCGGACGGGCATGTTGACTTCGGAAAACTATCCGCTCTCGCGACCGAAGGAGGGCAATTCGTCGAGGTCAATGTGCGCAGCAATCTGATCGCGATGGTCGCGCGTCTGGCCGAAACACAGGAACCCGAGGCCGCCGGGTTGTTGAAGCGTCTTCACCAGGTCCACGTGAACGTCATCGGTCTTTCGGAGGAGAATCGCGAGGCCCTTGGAGAAAAGGTGAAGTCGATCCGTGCTCAACTGGAGGCGGATGGCTGGGACCGGGTCGTGACTGTGAAAGAGCGCGATCAGGATGTCGGGGTGTACCTGAAATTGCGCGATGAGGAGGCGGTCGAGGGCATTGTCGTGACCGTGATCGATCCCGGCCAGGCGGGTGTGTTCATCAATGTTGTGGGTGACATCCGTCCGGAGGAACTGGCTGAAATCGGCGAACGCTTTCGGATCGAACCGCTCAAGGAAATCGGTCTTGCGACCACGGGACGGTGAACGTGAACGTGCCGCCCCTCGCGCGGGACCCGTGAAAAAAACGCTGCTGCCGCGCGGGGGAAACCCATCCAACATACGAACAGGAGTCCTGTCATGGCGGAGAATTCACTTTCAACAACGACCGGGGCCGGCGGGACTCGAACGAGTTGCCCCGCATGGGGCTGGTTTCTACTGCTCATCGTGGCTCCGTTGGTGATGTTGACGGGGCTGGTCAGTGGATTCGCCTGGATGACGGTCAGCGCCCTGCACCTGGGGAACGAGGGAGAGACGCTTCGAGACGAACTGGAACACGCGACGGGTGAAACATGGCGCAGGTCGGTGGAACTCAACGTGGGAGGATTGCCGGTGCATCTTGCCAGGGTGGCGGCTCGATGGGCGCCGTTGGAACCGGGGGCGCGAAGGCTGTTGCATTCCGTGCGCGCCGTCGAGTTCGGGGTATATCGAATGACGGAGCGCAACCGGGTTCTGGGAGTTCCAGACCTGCTGCACACGGCGGACGAGACCCTGGGGCCTTTGGGTTGGGAGCGATTTGCCGTTGTCCAGGAACGCGGGCAGTTGATTGCGGTGTACGTCCGTTCGGATTTGAACTCCGCGCGGGACGTCCGCGTGCGGCTGATTGCCTTCAGTGGCCGGGGCGAGGTGATGATGGCGGGTGCGCATGGAAATCTGGAGCCATTGTTCGATTGGGTGCGGGATCAGGGCATGTTGCTGGCTCGCGGCAGCGGGGGCTGATCACGCCGTCTGACGGCTCGACATTCGTTTCCCGCAATGGCAGTTTCCGGCTGTGTTTGCAGAAAAACTCGCCACGCTGCGGCGCCTTATCGAGTCCTATGAGTCCTGCCTGATCGCCTATTCAGGAGGGGTGGATTCGGCCTTCCTCGCCTTTGTGGCGCATGACGTGTTGGGGGATCGGGTCATCGCGGTCATCGCGGATTCGCCCAGCCTGCCGCGCCGGGAATTGGAGGAGGCCGTGGGTCTGGCCGGGCGATTCAAGATCCCGCTCAGGGTCATTCGAACACGGGAATTCGACAATCCCGATTACCTGGCCAATCCCCCGAACCGCTGTTTTTTCTGCAAGCGGGAACTCTTCTCGCGATTGGTGCCTTTGGCGAAAGCCGAAGGCTTTCGCGTTCTGGCCTACGGCGAGAACGCGAGTGATGTGGGCGACCATCGTCCCGGCGCGGCGGCGGCGGCGGAATTCGAGGTGCGCGCTCCGCTGAAGGAGGCGGGATTGTCCAAGGATGAGATCCGCCGGCTTTCGGCCGGATTGGGGCTGCCCACGGCGGACAAGCCGCAGATGCCCTGCCTGAGTTCCCGTATTCCCCATGGAGAGTTGGTGACGAGCGACAAGCTGCGGATGATCGAAGCGGCGGAGAATCTGTTGCGGGATGCCGGATTTCGTGATGTGCGGGTTCGACATCACGAGCTTTCCATGGGCGCGCTGGCGCGCATCGAGGTGGGGCGGGAGGAGATCGCCAGGCTGACCGGCTCTGGGCGGGATGCGCGCCTGACTGATGCCATCCGAGCCCTCGGCTACAGTGAGGTCCGGGTGGATCCACTTGGCTATCGGCGCGGCAGTCTGAACACGATTGACGGGGGGCGGCTCCTGCATCCTTCGGAACGATCCGGCACGTAGCCTCGACTGGCATCGGCTTGAGTCAGCCGGCGTATTTCCGCAACTTTGTGCTGTTGCGGGTTATAGGATTGGAGAATCTGAATCATGGCGCAGTTTTCTTACAGAGCCCGCCGGCGTAGCGGGGAGTTGGTGCAGGGCGTCCTCGATGTCGCGGATCGTGGAGCGGCCTTGTCCCAGTTGGAGCGTCTGGGGCTGTTTCCTGTGACGGTGGAGGCGGCTCGCGCGAGCGCGGCCATTGCGGTCGAGCGTTCCGGCAGGGGACGGACTTCCGGGGCGGAGGTCTTGCCGCCTGCGCTGCGGGACCTGTTGCGGCGCCAACGCAAACCCCGATTGCGAGAACTGGCCACCTTCACCCAGC
>DATKEE010000115.1:0-5735 GCA_035544555.1 Candidatus Methylomirabilota bacterium | reverse complement strand
CCCGGATGAGTTCGGCCAGACGGTGATGGACCTCCTCCCACACCTCGGCGGACATCACGGCTTGCAGGGGTGACTCGGGCAGTTCCACGGCGAGGTCAAGCTTGCGGGCGTGGCCGGCATCGATGATCCGGCATCGGGGGGTTCCCCGCGCGTCCACGTCACGGGTGCCGACGAGATACCGGGCGACCTCCTCGATGGGACGTTGCGTGGCGGAGAGGCCGATGCGCTGGAGCGGTTGACGGGTGAGGGCGGCGAGACGTTCGATGCTGAGGGCGAGATGGCTGCCGCGCCGGCTGTTCACCACGGCATGGATTTCATCGACGATCAGGGTGCGGACCGTGGCCAGCATCCGGCGTCCGGAGTCGGATGTGAGCAGCAGATAAAGGGACTCGGGCGTGGTGACGAGGATGTGGGGCGGGCGTTTGGCGAGGGACTGGCGTTGGGCGGCGGGCGTGTCGCCGGTGCGCACCTCGGCCCGCACATCGACCACGCGCGCTTCAGTGTCGAGGAGCAGTGTGCTGATTCCGCGGAGAGGTTCCTGAAGGTTTTTGCGGATGTCATTGCCGAGGGCCTTGAGCGGCGAGACGTAGAGAACGCGGGTTTCGTCGGGGAGCGGAGTCGTGAGACCCTCACGGAAGAGGATGTCGAGGGAGGCGAGGAACGCGGCCAGGGTTTTGCCCGAGCCGGTGGGCGCGCAGATCAGGGCATGGTCGCCGGAATGGATGGCCGGCCATCCCAGGAGCTGGGGCTCGGTGGGGGAATCGAACGTCCTTTCGAACCAACGCCAGACGGCGGGATGAAACGGATGTGGCTGCATTGTCGCATAAGGCTTCCCCAAGCCACGTCAGGAATCAATCCCTGTGAACGGAAACCGATCGTGCCTTAAGACCTGTTTTGAAAACCCCGGTTGGGTGTCCCGCCTTCAGGCGGCCCATGGCGCAAACCGTCTGAAGGCGGCAGGGAGTTTTCAGACAGGCTCTGGGTGATTGTTACCGGGCGCAACACTTTGAAACGCATCCGAGGGTGGCCGACGGCACGGATCAGGGCTTCAGTTCGCGGATGCGGATGTTGCGCCAGCTTACCTCGGCGGGCGAATCGCCCCGGAAACTGTGAACCTGCAGGCCGATGAAACCCGCGGAGGTCATGGAATCCTTGAGATCGGCGACCGGCACGCCGTTGACCCAGGTTTTGATGGTATCGCCCTTGCAGACGACGCGGTAATGATTCCAGTCGTCGCGCTTGAAGGCGGCGCGGGCCTTGGGATCGCTTCGATCCTCGCTGAGCCAGCCGCGGCGCGCTTCGTCATAGATGAAACCGGCTGTGCCGTTGACGGCGATCTCGACCTGGTAGCCGTGGACGCGGCCATTCTTGTAGTCGGGCTTGCTCTGGCTGCGGATCTGGACGCCGCTGTTCAACCGGGGATCGACCTTGACCTCGAACTCGAGTTCGAAATCGGCGTAATCACGTTCGGTGCAGAGAAACGAATTGGGGCTGCCCTCGGCGGTTTTACCCACGATGGCGCCGTCCTCGACGCGATAGGTGGCGGTGCCATTGATCTGTTTCCAGCCGTCGAGGTTTTCTCCATTGAAGAGCGGGACCCAGCCATTGGCGTCGGAGTCCGCGGCGGCGGCGTGGTTTGGGGAGGCGGAGAGCAGGCAGGCGATGGCCAGGGAGGTTGCGAGGGTGGACAGGGGCGGTTTCATGGAGTCGTGTTTAACCCCTATTCTGTCAGGCTGCAAGGGTGGGATTCCCCAAAGGGGTCAGTCCTAAACATTGACACAAAAGCCGCGCACCGGGTTTAAGTTGTGTCAATGTTTAGGACTGACCCCTTTTTTTGGGGGGGGTGGAGCGGATTGGACAACAGGCCACGCCGACTGATACGTTTCGGGCCGGGCTTCACCCATGAAATCGTTCGCGCCATATCGCCCGTCGGCAGGATTCATCGTTGCCACGGTCGTTGTCCTGGTTATCGGTCTGGCTGTAGTCAGTCCCGCGTTTCGCCCGGCAACCGTTCATCGGGCTCAGATTTCCTGCGGAAACAATCTGAAGCTGATCGAACTGGCGAAGCGTCAGTGGGCTGAGGAAAACCGGATTGCGGTCGGGGAGCAGTCAGACACCCAGGCGATACGTCGTCTGATGGGCGCGTCAGTTCGATTGGACTGCCCGCACGGAGGCGGTTACACATTCGGAGCGGTCGGCACACCGGCGCATTGTTCTTGCGGAGAAAGGCTCCCGAACATTGACGCAACTCAAACCCGCCCGTAGGCGTTTGTGTCAATGTTTAGGACTGACCCCTTTGGGGGGGCGGACGGATCAGCGGCGGGTGAGGATGAGCCCGAGCAGGACGCCGACGCCGAAGGCGATTCCGATGGATTCGTAGGGATGCTCCTGGATTGCCTGATCGGCGGCGCGCGCCTGGGCGAGGGCGCGATCCTCGACCGAGCCATAGATCGTCCGCGCGCGGCCGACGAGGTCGCTGAGCTTGTCGCGTGTTTCCTTGCTGAGTTCGTCGGCACCGACCTTCAGCAGTTCCTCGCCGTCCTGGACCAGCGTTTTGAAGTCATCGATCAGTTTTTGTTTGGTAATATCGTTGGATGAATCGCTCATAAGTCTTGATGTGATGGTTCCTGGATGTTGACAGCCGTGGAATTGCGGGCGGCGCGAGAAGCCGCCGAATGTTTCAAAGCTCGGTCATTCAGCGGGTCGCGTCAAGGCTGGCGGATGGGGGAAAGGGGTGAAGGGTCCGGGGCGGTTGGCGGCGAGGGTCAGGAACTGGCGCTGGTGTAATGGCGGACGGAGACGCGCCAGGCAAGTTCGGAGACCAGGAGGCAGGCGGCGCACATGACGGCCACCAGCAGCATTTCCAGGGGGGAACCGAGTTTATCGGCGAGGAGTTTGGCGGGGACGTTGGCGACGAGGAGCATGGGGATGGCGAAGGTGAAGAAGGCCTTGAAAAATCCCTTGAACACGGCGTCGGGCAGACGGGCGATGTTGAACAGGTTGTAGTAGCCCCAGACGATCCCCTGGGCGCGCACGGTCCAGAAACTGGAGGTGGAGAGGAGGAACATGAGGGCATAGTGGATGAGCACGCCGGCGAGACAGAGCAGGAGGAAGCCGAGAATCTGGAGGGGGCCGGGGACGAGTTCGAGCCGGGCGAGGGCATAGACCATGACGGCGACGGCGGAGGCGGCGTTGACGAAGCCGCCGAGATCGACGTGGCGGAAGGTGATGAGAAACCGGGTGTTGATCGGGAGCAGCAGCATGAAGTCGAGCTTGCCGGTGCGGATCAACTCGGAGAGTTGGACGACGTTGTTCAGGAAGAAGGCGCTGAAGATCTGCTGAATGAAATGGCTGGCGCCGATCAGCAGGACGACCTCCCATTTGGTCCAGGTGGCGATCTGGTCGGTATGGAGGTAGAGGACGCCGATGAAGGCGAGTTGCAACGCGAACCAGAGGAGTTCAACCACGATCCAGAGAAGGAAGTTGGCCTTGAAACTCATTTCGCGGATGACGGAGTTCCGCCAGAGCGCCGCGTAAATGGAGAGGTAACGGCGCGCGGCATTCCGGCGGCGGTTCGGTGGGGTCCTGTCCTCGGAGGGAGGCATGAGGGAGGGCGCGCGCATGGTTCAACCTCCGACCGCGCTGTATTTGCGGATGCCGCGATTCCAGGCGAAGCGGGCGAGGAGGTACATTCCCGCCACCCAGGCGGCCTGGATCAGGAGCCCCTGCCAGAGGGCGTCGCCGGTGGTCTTGCCCATGTAAATGCTGACCGGGAAGAACATCTGGTAGGGGAACGGCGTGAAATACAGAATCCGCTCGATCGCGGGCGGGAGGATATCGAGCGGGAACAGGTGGCCGCTGGCGATGTATTCAAAAGCGAAGAGGATGAAGATGAACGTGGAGACCTCGAGCACCCAGAAGGCGAGCATGGCCATCGTGTAGGAGAGAAAGAACTGCAGGAGCGCGGTCATCACGATGGACAACAGGAAACAGGCGAAGGTCAGCGCGTCGGGCGGCAGGATGAAGTAATCGCGCAGCGCGAGGATGAAGAGTCCCACGGGAAGAATGGCGACACTGAGGTAGATGAGGCGGCCCGAGCAGAAGAGGGCCAGCCGGTATCCCAGGTAATCGACCGGCTTGAGGAGGAACTGGCTGATGTTGCCGTCCTTGATGTCGGCGGCGATCTGCCAGTCGTCCTCGTTCACGGCGGTGAGCGCATCGACGAGGGTCACGAGCAGGTAATAGGAGGTCATCTGGACCAGCGTATAAGTGCCGACCTCCCCGCCGTCCTTGCCGGCATAGACGGCCCGCCAGAGGAAGATGGTGGCCATCAGGGGGATGAGGCCGAAGGCGGAGCGGAAGAGGAAATTGACGCGGTAAACCAGGTTGTTCTGGATGCCGATGTTGATGACGTGCCAGTACTTGGTCATGGGCGGCGCGCGGGGCGGATTCAGGAATCTTCAAAATGGAATTTGAAATTCCGGTCCCAGAGAGTAGAAGGCGGGCGTGAAAAAGCAACTGGCGTCCGCTGAAGTCGAGGTCCTGGCCCTTTCCCCCGGGCTGCGTCGTTATCTGTTTCTGACGGCGGCGATCACGGGGGGGTGCATCATGGTGGTTGAGATTCTGGGGGCCAAGATGCTCGCGCCCTATCTGGGCACGTCGCATTTCGTGTGGACGGCGCAGATCGCGGTGGCGCTGATCGCGTTGTCGGCCGGGTATTATCTGGGGGGGCGGCTGGTGGATCGTTCGACTCGGCTCAGGCGCCTCTACGCGTGCATTCTGTTCGCCGCGATTTATCTCACCCTGACGTTGCTGGTGGTGGAGCCGGTGGCGTTCTGGTCGCTGAGGTTCAACCTGGAGATGGGGACGCTGTTGTGCTCGATGATTCTTTACTTCGTGCCGCTGGCATTGCTGGCGATGACGGGACCGTTTGTGGTTCGGGTGATCACGGTGGCGGTGGCGGGGGTGGGGGGCAATGTGGGCCGGCTGACCGCGGTGAGCACGCTGGGCAGTTTTGCGGGGACGGTTATGATCGGCTACGTCCTGATCCCCCGGTTTCCCAACTCATTCACGTTGTATGGCTGCGCGGCCCTGTTGATGTTGGTGGTGGCCGGTTATTTCCTGGTCTGGGAACGGAACACTTCCGCGCGGGGCGCGATGGTCGCGGTGGTTCTGTTCGGAATGGTGATTGGTTTCCTTGGCGTGGCGCGCGGTTTGCGGGTGGATTATCCCGGCGCCGAGGAGGTGTATCGTTCGAATTCCGCCTTCGGCCTGATGCAGGTGCTGGAAAGCACGACCGACAACCGGCGGCTGTATTTGAACGATTACCTGGTGCAGAACACCTATGATCCGTTTCACCGGCGAAGCGACTCGATGTTCACCTACATGCTTTCGGGTCTGGCGCAGACCTACACGCCGCGGCTGGACTCGGCGTTGTGCATCGGCCTGGGGATCGGGATCGTGCCGATGGATTTCGCAAACCGGGGCATTGAGGTGGATGCGGTCGAGATCAATGCCGCGGTGGTGCCTTTGGCGACGAACTACTTCGCCTTCGATCCGGCGCGAGTGGACGTGACCATCGGGGACGGCCGCTACTTCTTGAACCAGACATCGAAGCGTTATGACACGGTGATTCTGGACGCGTTCATCGGGGATTCATCGCCGTCGCACCTGATGACTCTGGAGGCGTTCGCGGCGATGAAGAATGTTCTGAATCCCGGGGGCACGCTGGTGAT
>DATKEE010000114.1:0-7524 GCA_035544555.1 Candidatus Methylomirabilota bacterium | reverse complement strand
TCCAACTCGTCCCGTGCCTTCTCGAGTTCCTTGTTCTGCATTTCCAACTCGATCTGGTGGACCTGCATCTCATGGACCAGGCGCCGCGTGTCGGCGTCTCCCCGCGCCTGAACCGCTTCCGGCCGCAGTTCCTTGAGCCGCTGTTCGGCCCGTCGGCGCAGTTCGGCGGGATCCAGCGGGCCTTTCGGTTTTTTCCCCATGACAAGGTCGGTTACCAAATCCATCCATCCTCACCCATCACTGACCACTGACCACTCATCACTATTCTCCTCCATCCCAATCAATCGGAAATCTCCGCGATCTGCTTCTCCAAACCAGCCTGTTTCGCGCGCAATTGTGCCTCCAGGGCTTTGGCCTCGGTGATGTTTGTGAACGTGATCACCACACCGTCAATCCGGTCGTCCAGCGTGCGGTAGGGCATGATCCGTACACTGAACGACCGCCCGTCGCTCGCGGCAATCGACTTCTCCACCACCGCCAGTTTCCGCAGCACTTCCCGCGCGTCCCCGGCCAGATCAGGGTAGCTCAGCTCCGAGGCCAGGTCGGTGATGGGCCGTCCCTCGTCGGCCGCGATGAGCTTGATGATTTTCGTCGCCTGGGGCGTGAACCGCCGCACCCTCAGATCCTTGTCCAAAAACAGCGTCGCGATATCCGTGCTGTCCAGCAGGTTCTTCATGTCGTTGCTGGCGCGGGAAAACTCGTCCACCCTGGACTGCAGCTCGGTGTTCACGGTCTGCAGCTCCTCGTTCAACGACTGCATCTCCTCCTTCGATGTCGTGAGTTCCTCGTTGGTGGATTGAAGCTCCTCATTGGTCGATTGGAGTTCCTCGTTCGCCGACTTCAGCTCCTCCTGCGAGGTCTGCATGGCCTCGTGCGTCGCCCGCGACTCGGCGCGCACCCGCCGGAGTTCCTGCTCCAGTTTCTCCACCCGCGTGCCGTGCGCGGGTGACTTCGGCGCCCGCCCCGCCGTCCTGGCGGCCACCGGCGCCGCCACGTCGGTGAATACCACGATCATCAGCCCCTGCAACTCGTCAGGCTCCTCGAGCCGCTGGACGGTCACATCCACGTGCTGCTCCACGCCGTTGGTTCCGACCTTGAGTCCGTGGAGGGCGACGGCCTCTTTCTGGCGCAGCGCCTTCTGGAAGGCCATGGCCAGTTCGTAGCGCATCCCCTCGCGCGCCATCGCCAGCAGGTTCCAGTTCGCCTTGCCGGCGGCCGGTTCCAGATATTTGCCCGTCCGCCCGCTGATGTAAAAGATGTCCCCCTTGTCATTGGCCAGCACCGCCGGAGGCGCGTAACGCTGCAGGACCAACTGCTCGGCCACGGATTGGAAACTAACCGGCGATTTCGCCGCCGGATGCCCCTTGGCTCCGGCGGTGGGTGCCACACCGAAGGATGAAGGAAACTCCACAATATCCGGCTGCAGCGCCGACTCCTTCCGCGTGAAGATCCTCGACTTTGCGCGGAGCGGGGCAAACAGCCCGGTGCCGCCGCCAATCGCCTCCGCGATGCCCAGAAACAAAATGCCCCCCGGCTTGAGACTGTAGTGAAAAAGCGGAATCAGTTTCTTCTGCGCCTCCGCCGTCAGATAGATCAGCAGATTGCGGCAGCTCAGCAGGTCCAGCTTGGTAAAGGGCGGGTCCATGATGAGGTTCTGCGGCGCGAAGATCACCATATCGCGAATCTCCTTGCGCACCCGGTAGCCGTGATCCTCCCGGGTGAAGAAGCGTTTCAGCCGCTCCGGCGACACGTCGGCCGCAATGTTCTCCGGGAAGTATCCCTGGCGCGCCTTGTCGATGGCATCCTGGTCCAGATCGGTGGCGAAGATCTGCAACGCGCGATTTGCCCCGCGTTTGCCCTGCTCCACCACCTCCTTGAACACCATCGCCAGCGAATAGGCCTCCTCCCCAGTGGAACAGCCCGGCACCCACGCCCGTAACGCCTGGCCCGGCGGACGGCTCTCCAGCAGCGCCGGAATGGCGTGTTCGCTCAATTCCTCCCACGCGGCGGGATCCCGGAAAAACTTCGTCACCCCGATCAACAGCTCCTTGAAGAGGAGGTCCAGCTCCTGCGGGTTTTCCTGCAAGTATCGCACGTAGGCCGCCATCTTGTGAATCTGATGGATGCCCATGCGCCGCTCAATCCGTCGAAACAGCGTGTTGTGCTTGTAGAGCGAGAAGTCGTGGCCGGTCCGGGCGCGCAACAAAATAACCGCCTTCTCCAGGGCGCCTTGCGTCTTGTCGTCCGGCATCACCTCCGTCCGGGCGATCAGCGGCGTGCGCTGGAGATAGGCCAGGATCTTCGGCGGCAGCTCGTCCACCGGCGCCACGATGTCCGCCAACCCCGCATCCACGGCGCTGCGAGGCATCCCGTCGAATTTCGCCGTGGACGGCTCCTGCACCAGCACCACTCCCGCGTGCTCCTTGATGGCGCGCAATCCCAGCGTGCCATCGGAACCCATCCCTGAGAGGATCACTCCGATGCTATGTTCCTGCTGGTCCTGCGCCAGGGAGCGAAGAAAAAAATCGATCGGCAGCCGCAGCCCCCTGGGCGCCGTCGGTTCCAGCAGGTGCAGAATCCCGTGCAGGATGGACATGTCCTTGTTCGGCGGAATCACATAGACCCGGTCCGGCCGCACCCGGGTGCGATCCTTGACCTGGAGGACTTTCATTCCCGTCGCGCGTTGCAGCAGTTCGGGCATGATCCCTTTGCGCGTCGGGTCCAGGTGCTGGACGATGACAAACGCCATGCCGCTGCCCGCCGGCACGTACTTCAGGAAACGTTCCAGGGCTTCCAAACCCCCGGCCGAGGCGCCAATGCCAACGATGGGAAACCCGACGGAATCGGGATCGGCCGGCGGGGCGGTCGCGGTCCCCTTCCGGCGGGGGTGGTTCGCGGACCCTTTCGGCGGGCGCTTCGGTTGAGCTTTTGTCTTCATCAAGCGGGCAACGCTGGTGATTATCTCCCTCCGGCGCGGCATGCCTTTCCGCTGTTCCCCCGGACGCGAATCCATTCAATCGCGTGAGTCTGCCCGATTGGCTCGCTCCCCTCAATCTTAAAGAACGCACCCCTCCATGGGCTTGCCCGCCGCCTCCGCCGCCGACATAGTCCTCGCAAACGTTTGAACCTCCGCAAGCCGCCACGCTTGAGAATCATCATCGCCATCACCGGAGCCAGCGGCGCCCTGTACGCCCAGCGCCTCCTCGACCAGCTCGGCGCCCGGGACCACGAACTTCACGTTCTGCTCAGCAACTACGCCCACGCCGTCGTCTCCGAGGAACTCCCCGGCGGATTGCGTCTTCCGGACGGAGCGCGGACACACGGGCTGAAGAGCATGAACGTCCCGTTCGCCAGCGGATCGAACCCGTTCGACGCCATGGTGGTCATCCCGTGCACCATGGGAACCGTCGGCCGCATCGCGCATGGATTGAGCGGCGACGTCCTGCTGCGGTCGGCCGACGTGATGCTGAAGGAGCGGCGGAAGTTGATCCTCGTCCCGCGCGAGATGCCGCTGAATCTGGTTCACGTGAAGAATTTCGAACTGCTCATCCAGGCCGGCGCAACCATCCTGCCGGCCAATCCCTCCTTCTATTCGCAGCCCAGGACCATCGAGGACGTCGTGGACACGGTGGTCGCGCGCGTTCTGGATCATCTGGGCGTGGAGCATGAATTGAAGGTCCGCTGGCAGGAGGAACCGGAATGACGACGGAGACGGTGAGGGCGCCGGCCGGCGGGACGCGGGCGGGTCTGTGGCGGCACATCCGGACGTGGGGCGAATTCGTCCGGTTCTCGCACACGGTGTTCGCGCTTCCGTTCGCGTTGACGTCCATGATCGTGGCGGCGCGCGACAATCAGGGCTGGCCCGGCGGGCGGGTCCTGGGATTGATTCTGCTCGCCATGGTCTCCGCGCGCACCTGCGCGATGGCGTTCAACCGCATCGTGGATCGCGAATTCGATCGCGCCAACCCGCGCACCGCCGGCCGCCATCTGCCCACCGGACGAATTTCCCTGGCCGGCGCCCGCGCGTTGTGCCTGCTCGGCGCCGCCGGACTGGTCGCCGCCGCCTGGTTCCTCAACCCCCTCTGCTTTTACCTCTCTCCGGTCGCGCTGGCCGTCATTTGCTTCTACTCGTGGACCAAGCGCTTCACGGATTTCACCCATGTCTTTCTCGGTCTCGCGCTGGCCCTCGCGCCGCTCGGCGCCTGGCTCGCCGTGAAGGGCGGATTCGTTTGGTCGCCAATCGCGGAAAGCGCCGCTCTGCCCCTTCTGCTCGCGGCCGCCGTCGTGTTCTGGCTCGTCGGCTTCGACATCATCTACGCGCTGCAGGATTACGAATTCGACCGCGCCCAGGGTCTACGCTCGCTCGTGGTGCGCTGGGGGCCGGACAAGGCGCTGCGGGCGGCGTTCCTCTCGCACCTGATCACCTGGGGCCTGCTGGCCGCGTTCGGTTTGCTTTCGGGATTCCGCGTGGCATACTTCGCCGGCCTGATCATCATCCTCGCCTGCCTGCTCCTCGAGCACCGGCTGGCAAGGCGCCGCAGTGTGAACTGGATCCAGATCGCGTTCTTCAGACTCAACGCGCTCATCAGTGTCCTGTTCCTCGTGGTGACGGCCGCCGAGGTCATCCTTGGCTCGTCCCCCCTTGCGCCATGAACCACAAACTTCAACCCAGCGAATGGCGCGGCCTCCGGGACCGTGTGGCCTCCGGCGGGCGCATTTCCGACGACGACGCTCTGCGCCTGTTCAAGTGCCGGGACCTTCATGCCCTCGGCGCTCTCGCCGGCATTGCCCGCGAACGCAGGAACGGCAATCGCGCCAGCTACATCATCAACCGCTACATCAACTATTCGAATTATTGCATCCTGAGCTGCCAGTTCTGCGCGTTCTCTCGCAAACTCCGCGACGCCGACGGCTTCCAGCTCTCCCACGAGGACATGGTCCGCAAGGCGCGCGAGGCCCTCGCCATCGGAATCACCGAACTCCATATCGTTGGCGGACTCCACCCCTCGCTGCCGTTCTCCCATTACCTGGACATGTTGAAGGCGTTGAAGGCGGTCGATGCGCGTTTGCGCCTGAAATGCTTCACCGCCATCGAGGTCCTCCATCTCGCCTGGCTGGCCCGGCAGTCCGTCGAGGACACCCTCAAGGCCCTGAAGGACGCGGGACTCGATTCGCTGACCGGCGGAGGCGCGGAAATCTTCCGCAAGGAGATCCGCAGCCGGATCGCCCGGGGCAAGGAATCCGCCGCGGAATACCTGGACGTCCATCGCGCGTGGCACCGCCTCGGTGGACGCAGCACCTGCACGATGTTGTTCGGCCATATTGAAAGCCTCGAGGATCGCGTCGATCACCTGCGGCAGTTGCGCGCCCTCCAGGACGAGACGCGCGGATTCACCGCCTTCATTCCCCTGCCGTATCAGCCCGACAACAATGCAATCGACGTCGCGCATCCGCCCACCGCCTTCGACACCCTGCGCACCCTGGCCGTCAGCCGCATCTACCTCGACAACTTCGATCACCTGACCGCGTATTGGGTGGGCATGGGCCTGAAGCTGGCCCAGGTGGCGCTGAGTTACGGCGCGGACGACCTTCACGGCACGATTCTCGAGGAACACATCTTCCACATGGCCGGCGCCCGGTCGCCCCAGCTCCAGACCGAGGCCGCGCTGGTGAAGGCGATCCGCGAAGCGGATCGAATTCCGGTTCAACGCGACACCTTCTACGAACCGATCAAAGTCTGGGAACCGGACGCCGCCCCCCCGGCCGCTCCGGCATCGGGCGGACCGCCCGGTTTGTTGGAATCCAATCTGGCCACGGCTTGAACCCCCGCCCACCCGCACCCCGCCATCGCGCTCACCCGAGTCCCGTCCACCCATCCGCACGATGAACCAGGAAGACCCCCCTCCCTTGCGCATGGCGCCGCGCGAGACCCCCGAGGAACTGGTGCGCCGCGTCGAACGCGAAAAACGCGCCGCAAACTGGCAACGCGAAAACCTGCTCGATGGTTCCCTCGCCGGTTTCCGCGTCGGCTCCGTTCCCTATCTGAATTCCGTCCCGCTCACCCGCGGCATCGAGGATCAGGTCCGCTTCATGCCGCCGTCGGAACTCGCGGAAAAGCTCCGCCGGGACGAACTGGACGCCGCGCTGGTGAGCGTGACCGAGGTGCTGTTTCAGGATCGCTACGACGTGCTCGATGGAATCGCCGTCGCCTCCCTGGGCGAGGTGAAAAGTGTGTTCCTCGCCCATCGGCAGCCGCTGGCGGACATTCGCGAGGTGTATTGCGACCCCGCCTCCCTCACCAGTGTTCAGTTGCTCAAGGTTCTGCTCCGCGAACGAGGATACCAGCCCCGGTTCCATCCGCTCCCCGATCCCGGAACCGCGAACCTCCCCGACAACTTTCTGTTGATCGGTGACCAGGCCATCCGCTTTCTCCTGAACCGGCCGGACCATCATATCTGGGATCTGGGAGCCGCCTGGTTCGAAATGACGCGACAACCCTTCGTGTACGCGGTCTGGACCTTGCGCCGCGGAATTGAGAACGACGCCCTCCGCCGTCAACTCCGCGAGGCGCGCCTCTTCGGACTCGAGACCCTGGATTCCATCATCCGCAACCGGACCGAGTTCGATTTCCAATTCCGCAAGGATTACCTCTCCTGGCACATCCATTACCACCTGGGCACCGACGAAAAGCGCGGCCTGCGGACCTTTCAGGAACTGCTCAGAAAACACACTCCCGGCCCGATCCACGAACCCCGCTTTGTTCCCTGACACATGCCGCCTCAAGAAGGCCGCCGTCCTCAACGATGGGACGCGGCTCGACACGGAGGAACTTCGACGGCGTCCACACTCCCATTCCAAAACCCGGAAACACCCCCGCATCCGGGCATGGCAACAATGACCTGCCCGCTTTTGGATTGACTCCCCGGGGCGGCTGTCGAAGCTTTCCCCGTGTCTGAAGCGGATGAAGTCAAGAGGCAGTTTTGTGTGCTGATTCTTGAGGACGACCTTGTCACCAATGTCGCGATCTCCAAGGCGCTCAACCGCCAGTTGCATGACTCGGTCGTCCTGAGCGCCCGGTCCATCGAGGAGGCGCGCCTGCTCCTCGCCGAATACGACATCCATTTCTTCATCCTCGACGTCATTCTCCCCGACGGTTCGGGAATCGATTTTCTGCTCGACATCCAGAGCAGGTGCCCGGGGGCCAGCGTCATCGTCGTCACGGCGGAACCGCTTCCCGAATACCGTGATCAGGCCAATGCTTTCGACGTGCTCCGGTTCATGGAAAAACCCGTCGATTACGCGGCCCTGGCCGAAGTCGTCCGAAGTCACCGCGACATGCACTGGATTCCCGCCTTGCGCGGCGATACCTCCTTTTTCGCGGCCTCCCTCAGCCGCCTCACGGTCATCGACATCATCCAGCTCAAATGCCTGAACAAGGTCACCCAGGTGGTCGATTTCATCGCCTCCCGCCAGGGCCGCGGCCGCATCTATTTTCAAAACGGCGAAATCATCCATGCCGAGACC
>DATKEE010000113.1:0-8027 GCA_035544555.1 Candidatus Methylomirabilota bacterium | reverse complement strand
ACACGCGGATCGCGCGCGACCCCGGTGGCGGGCGCGTTTCGCCGAGCCTTCGCGGTTTTCCAATTCATGAGGGATCGTCTCATCCAGTTTCTGGCCCAGGGATTCGGCAGCGGCCGCGCGCCCGTGGCGCCGGGGACCGTGGGTTCGCTGGCCGGATTGCTGTGGTTCGGGCTTCTGCTTCAGACCGGCTCCCTGTGGGGATTTCTGCTGGGTTCACTGGCCGCGGTCGCCGTCTCCGTCTGGATTTGCGGTGAGGCGGAGCGCGTTCTGAAGCAGAAGGACCCGGGCTCCATAGTCCTCGACGAGATCGTCGCGGTGCCGCTGTGTTTTCTTTCGTGGATTGGAGGGGAGATGATCCGGGGCGGGCAGTTTCCCGGACCGGAGGCCTTTTTCTCCGGATCGCGGGTTTGGGGGCTTGCGGGAGTGTTCGTGCTGTTCCGGGTGTTTGACGTGGCCAAGCCATGGCCGGCGCGGCAGAGCCAGAAACTGCCCGGCGGGTGGGGTGTGACCCTTGACGACGTCGCCGCGGCGGCCTGGGTGAATGTGGTGATGGGATTCGTGGTTCTGGGCGTCATCCAGGGGGCAACGGCGGAAGACTCCACGCGTGCCGGCAGTGTCCAACAGGGATTGTTCGAGGAGGAGGTGGTGCAGGGTTTTCTGGCGCTTGAGCAGGAACGGCGGGAATGGGATTCCACAGTCTGGGCGGCGGACCTGATCGCCGGGCGTCACGAGGACGTCTTCATTCAATTCTGGGATGACCTGCGTCGAAGCGGGCATGCCGCGGAGGTTTTTGCCGGGTTCCCCGCGGGGCGGATTGCCATACCGCAACCGTCGGTGCAAACCACGGGCGAATGGGGGATTGTCACCACGCGGTTCGGCACGAATGCGTCCGAACTCGGGCCACCCGAATGGCGGCGATGGGTCCTGGCGCGCGCGGCGGAGGGGTTTGAGGTGGAACAATCCGAGTGGCGGCAGGTCCGATTCGAACCGGCCGGGTCCGCGGAGGAAGGCGCGCGGTCGGTGTTCAATATCCGACTGCACGCCCGGCGGCCGGGTTCGAATGAGCGGTTCATGCTGACGGGTCCGCTTCGGGTGCATTGGGCGCCGCAGACCTGGCCGCAGGCGCCACCCGTGCCGCATCGCATCGATCCCGGCGGGTTGACCTTGTTGCGGCGCGCGGGGGATCCGGTTTTCCAGGAGACGGAGGTGCGGGAAATTCAGCCGCGCCGGGACAATCCGTTCATCGATCCGCTGATCGTTCGGGATCTGGACGGGGACGGTTTGCCGGAGATCATTCTGGCGGGGCGGAATCTTGTTTACTGGAACCGGCGGGGCGGGTTTGAGCCGGCTCCGCTTTGCGCGCACGATCCCGGCGTCGTGTATGCCGCGGTCATGGCGGATTTCGACGGCGACGGAGAGGCGGACATTCTGTTCGCGGGCCGGGAGGGGTTGTTGCTGTTTACGGGGGCGGGGGACGGACAGTTTCCTGATCCGCCGCGTCGCATTCGTGTGTCGGCTGAACCGCTTTTGAATCCCATGGTCCTCACGGCCGGCGACATCGATGGGGACGGCGATCCGGACGTCTGGCTGGGGCAATACAAACTGCCCTATTTCGCGGGCCAGATGCCGACGCCCTACCATGATGCGAATGACGGATTCCCATCGTTTCTGCTGCTCAATGACGGGAAGGGCGGATTCACCGACGGGACGATGCAGGCCGGGCTGGCGGGGAAACGACACCGGCGGGTTTACAGCGGTTCGTTCATTGATTTCGACGACGACGGGGACCTGGATTTGATCGTGGTGAGCGATTTTGCGGGATTGGATATCTATGAGAATGACGGCCGGGGAGGATTCACCGACGTGACCGACAGTTTTGTGGAGGAGCGGCGCGCGTTTGGGATGGCGCACACCTTTGGGGATTACAACCTCGATGGACGGCTGGATTTCCTGATGGTGGGGATGAACTCGCCGACCGGACAGCGCCTGGATGGGATGGGTTTGGGGCCGGAGGGTTTTTCCGATTGGCAAAGGCATCGGGGCGCCATGGCGTATGGAAACCGCCTTTACCTGGGAACGAACGGAGGATTTCGCCAGGCGCCGTTCAACGAGCAGATCGCCGAGACGGGATGGTCCTGGGGCGCGACCACCTTCGATTTCGACAACGATGGCGATGAAGACATTTACGTGGTGAACGGCCATCGCAGCGCGGCTTCGGCCAGGGATTACGAGACGCAGTTCTGGAGGCATGACATCTATGTGGGCACCTCGGAGCGTGATCCGGTGCGGGACCTGTATTTCAAGGCAACCGGGCGGAAGCTGTATGGCGCGGGAATGTCCTACGGTGGCTACGAGAAGAACCGGCTGTTGATCAATCGATCCGGCGAGGGATTTGTCGAGGCGGGCTACCTGATGGGGGTGTCGATGGAAGCCGACTCCCGGAATGTGGTCGCAGCGGACGTGGACGCCGATGGGCGGTTGGACCTGGTGGTGACGACGTTCGAGGAATGGCCGGCGCTGAAGCAGACATTGAGGGTGTTCCGGAACCGTGCCGAGCCGGTGGGGAACTGGATTGGACTCTCCCTGCGGGGTGCCGGTCCGGGACGAATGGTGATTGGCGCGAAGGTGACCTTGAGGACTCCGACCGGCACGCGGGTCCGGCATCTCGTGACCGGGGATTCACATCGGGCGCAGCATCCGGATCAGGTGCACTTCGGACTGGGGAGTGAGGATCGTGTGGAGGCCCTGGAGATTCGATGGCCGGATGGGCGGGTGGAGACCCTGAGAAATCCGGAGCCCGGCCGGTATCATCGGCTGGAGCCATGAGTGTGGACGGTCGGGGGAGGGTGCCGATCCTTGCGGATAGCGACAGGATTGCAAGTATTCATACGGATACGACCACCCGTCGAAGATTCTTGCCATGAGCGCGATGCGATTTAAGATGCGCGCCAACTTGTCACGCCTGATGGAGTTGGATTGGGGCGGTCATGAGTTTATGATTCGATCGTTTGCGTTTACGACACAAGGCCGGTTGCACAGCAAGGACATCGAGGTGTTCCTGATGCCGACGTTGCTAGCGGACACGAATCTGTTCCTGTGGGTGGATCTGGAGAATCCGACGCCGGAGGAGACGAAGGCGGTGCTGGAGGACGTGTTTCATTTTCATCCGTTGAGCGTCGAGGACTGTTTGACGGTGAGTCCTTCGCCGAAGGTGGAGGAGTATGCTCCGAAGGAGGACGACCGGTTTGCGCCTTATTTGTTCATCGTCATTCACGCCGTGGATTACAGCCGCAAGGACGGGGTGTTTGCGACGAGCGAGCTGAACTTTTTTCTGGGGAAGAATTTTCTGGTGACCTTTCATGAAGCGCCGTTGCGGAGCGTGACATTGACGGAGGAACGCTGCCTGAAGAGCACGGTGCACATCGCGCGGGCGCCGGACCGGGTTGCGCATCATCTGCTGGATTCGATTGTGGAGAACTATCGTCCGGCGTTGGAGGAGCTTTCGTGGGAGATTTCAGACCTGGAGGAGGAGGCGTTTCGGAATCCGGGGCGCGGGACGTTCAACAAGATTCTGCAGGTGAAGAAGGAAGTGTCGCATCTGCGGCAGATCATCGGGCCGCAGCGCGAGGTGCTGGCGCGGTTTGCGAGGGGGGAATTCAAATTGATTCGCGCGCATCTGGTGCCCTATTACCGGAACGTCTATGACGGGCTGTTTCACATTTCGGCGCTGGCGCAGACCTACGCGGATTCGCTGACTGGCATTCTGCAGGTGTACCTGAACGTGTCGTCCAACCAGACCGGGGAGGTGGTGAAGCTGTTGACGGCGATCACGCTGATCACGACGCCGATCATGCTGATCGGGACCTGGTATGGGATGAACTTTGTGGGGATGCCCGAACTGGACGAGCGGTACGGCTACCTGGTGGTGATCGTGGTGGCCGTCGTTTCGACGCTGGCCGTGTACTGGTATTTCCGGAAGAAACATTGGTTTTGACGGCGGGTGACGCTGGAATGATGACGCAAGCAACGAGGAAACCCAACGGATTGAGCCTGTCAGCGGGCGCCGACGGTGTTGCGCGGAGCTGATACAAACCGACATGCCAACCAAATCCAGCTTTCTTGACAAGGTGCTCGGCCGCATTGGCCGACTGGACCCTGAGGGGTTGCAGACGATGGTGCAGCGGCTTGCCCGTGAACGCACGTTTCTCGAGACACTGTTCAACACCATCGAGGACGGGGTGCTGGTCGCGGACGAGCAGGGTCGTGTGCTCTATTACAACCAGGCGGTGGTGGACCTGCTCGGAGTGCAGAGCCAGAGTGTGGAAGGACAGCCGCTCAGCCGGTTCCTCCCCGAACTGGACTGGTCCAAGGTTGTGGGGATGGACGCCCGCGGCGGTTCGGGGGTGTTGCGGCACGAATTCGAGATCCACTACCCGCGCCCCCGCTTTCTGCGACTGTATGCCGCGCCGCTGGACGGGGAGGCGACCGGCAGTTCGGGAGTCGCCCTGATTCTGCATGACGCCACCGAAGCCCGGCAGAAGACGTTTGAGGCGATCGAAAGCGAGAAGATTCAGGCGCTGACCCTGCTTGCCGCGAGCGTTGCGCATGAGATCGGCAATCCGCTCAATGCGCTGCACATCCACCTCCAATTACTCGAACGGCAGGTGCGCAAGCTTCGCGAGATCGCGCCGGGCGATGCGGCGGATTCGCGCCCGGCGGCCGCGCGCGGGAAGCGCGCGACCCCCGCCCTGACCGCGCCGGGGGAGATCCAGGACATCGCGGACAAGATGCACAATTATCTGGGGGTGGCGAAGGGGGAGATCGGGAGGCTCGATTACATCATCACCCAGTTCCTTCAGGCGATCCGGCCGACGCAACCGCGGCTGCGGCCCATCTCGCTCAATGATGTGGTTCACGAGACACTGGACCTGGTGCGGCCGGAACTGGACAACCGGGCGTTGACGGTGCGGGAGCGATTGGAGGCCGTGCTGCCGCGTTGCCGGGCGGATGCCGCGCAGATCAAACAGGTCCTGGTGAACCTGATCAAAAACGCCATGCAAGCCATGACCCGGGGTGGCGTGTTGACAGTCGAGACGGGGCATACGTCGGACGGGGTGTGGATGGGGGTTGAGGACACGGGTGGCGGCATTCCCCAGGAGAAGATCAACCGGATTTTCGAGCCCTTCTTCACCACCAAAAAGAAGGGAACCGGTCTCGGATTGATGATCGTGCAACGCATCGTGCGCGAGCATGGCGGTCGCATCGAACTGGAAAGCCACGTCGGCCGCGGGACGCGGTTTCGCGTCTGGCTGCCGTTGCACGACCGCACCCCGCGCCTGCTGGAGGCCCGAATCGATGGTTAAACCTTCCCTGTTGATTGTGGACGATGAAAAGCCGACGCGCGAGGGGTTGCGCGCGGCTTTGGAGGATCACTACGACGTGTATGTGGCCGAGGATGCGGCGTCGGCCATCCAGTTGCTCGAGAGCGAGCCCTTCGCCGTCATGCTGACCGATTTCCGTCTGCCGAATGAGGACGGGATGAAACTGATTGCCCGCGCGAAGTCCCTGTCCCGGCCGCCGATCTGCATCCTGATGACCGCCTACGGATCGGAGGAACTGGCGGTGGAGGCGATGAAGCGGGGGGCGGACGATTACATCGCCAAAGGCCGGATGCAAATCGATGAACTGGAAATGCGGATTGCCCGCGCGCTGAGGCAGCAGACTCTCGAGTCGGAGAACGTGTCCCTGCGTCGGCAACTCGATTCAAGGTTCGGGCTCGAGAAGCTGATCGGCGAGACGCCCGCGATGCGGGAGGTGTTCGACATTGTGAGGCAGGTGGCGCCGACGCGGGCCACGGTGTTGTTGCTGGGGGAGAGCGGAACGGGCAAGGAACTGGTGGCGCGGGCCATTCACCAGCTCAGTCCCCGGGCGAAACAACCCCTCGTGACCGTGCACTGCGCGGCGCTGGCGCCCACTCTTCTCGAGAGCGAACTCTTCGGGCACGAAAGGGGGGCGTTCACCGGGGCACACGAACGCCGGGTGGGCCGGTTCGAGCAGGCGCAGGGCGGCACCCTTTTCCTGGACGAAATCGGTGAGATCGATGCCTCGATTCAGATCAAGCTGTTGCGGTTTCTGGGGGAACGCACCTTCGAACGCGTGGGATCGAACAAGACCCTGACCGCCGACGTGCGCTTGATCGCGGCCACGAACCGGAACCTGGAGGAACAGGTCCGGTCCGGCGCTTTTCGCGAGGATCTGTTCTTTCGATTGCGGGTGGTGGAGATCGTTCTGCCGCCCCTGCGTGAACGACTGGCCGATGTGCCCCTGCTCGCCCAAAGTTTCCTGCGGGAATTGGCGCGCGAGAACGAGAAGGACGTGAAGGAATTCGCGCCGGAAGCGATGGAAGCGCTGACCGCTCATTCCTGGCCGGGCAATGTGCGGGAGTTGCGCACCGCCATCGAACATGCCGTCGTGCTCTGTCGCGGAGATCGCATCACCGTGCGCGACCTGCCCCCGACGGCGCGTGGCGGCGGCATGGGATCGGGGATCGCTCCGGGGGGCACCCGGGGATTGCTGTCCCAGAAGAATCTGACCGTGAAGGAGGCGGAGAAGCAATTGATCATGAGGGCGCTCAAGGAGGCAGACGGGAATCGAACACTCGCCGCGAAGAGGCTGGGGATGAGCCGGCGAACCTTGCATCGAAAACTACACACATATCATCTGGAGGACCTTTAAGCATGCTGTTGTTGCAGGACTGGATTCACAAACTCGAGGAGGGTGCGGGGGCGCGTTATCTGAGGGCGGGCCTCGCGGTGCTGGCGCTGGCGGGGATGGCCCTCCTTTACGACTTTGTGGCGTTGCGCAATTTCGATTCGGAGGAGGCCATGGATCTGGCGCAACTGGCGCGTAATCTCTCGGAGGGCCGGGGGTTCACCACGCAATTCATCCGGCCGCTGAGCCTGCATCTGGTTCAGGAACTCGATGACGCGGGCGACATGCGGCTGGAGGAACCGCATCCCGATCTCGCGAATGCCCCGCTCTACCCCCTGCTGCTGGCGGGCGCGATGAAAGGGCTGCCCTTCCGATATGAGATCAATCAGGAGGTCCGGTTTCAGCATCATCAACCGGAGATTCTGATCACCGCGGTGAACCAGTGCCTCTTCGCCGTGGCCATCCTCCTCGTCTTCCTGTTGGCCCGGGGCCTGTTTGATCGTTCGGTGGCCTGGATGAGCGCGTTGGTCATGGGCGGCACGGAACTGTTCTGGCGGTTCAGCACGGCGGGGCTTCCAACGATGCTGATGCTCGACCTGTTTCTAGGGCTCGTGTTCTGCCTTGTGCTGCTCGAAAAGGGGGCGCGCGAGGAAACGATGTCCCGCGCGCGGTTGATCGGGCTCGCGGTGGCGATCGGGGTTCTGGCCGGCCTGGCCGGATTAACCCGGTACTCCCTCGCCTGGTTGATCCTGCCGGTCGTGTTGTTTGTGGGGCTCTTTGGCGGACGGCAGCGGCTGACCCTGGGACTGGTGCTGGTGTTCGCGTTTTTGATCGTGTGGATGCCCTGGCTGATGCGCAATCATCAACTCAGCGGGCATTTCTTCGGCACCGCCGGGTTCGTCGTCGATCAGGAAACCCGGCTGTTCCCGGATGATGAATTGGAGCGTTCGCTGAACCCGGGGGAACAACTGGCGCAGGTGGACTTCTACGACTACACCCGCAAGGCCATGATCAGCCTTGCCGCGGCGGTGCGGGAACAGGTGCCGGTTCTGGGCGGGAGCTGGGTGAGCGCCCTGTTTCTTGCGAGCCTGCTGCTGCCGTTCAACCGGCCGGGAACCTCCCGGTTGCGCGTATTTATACTGACGTGCCTGGCTCTGCTGTTGGTGGTGCAGTCGCTGGGAACAACCGCCCGGTTCGAGACGACCGGCGGGGTCACCTCGGAGAATCTGCTGATCCTGGTCGCCCCGCTGGTCTTCATGTACGGCGTCAGTTTCTTTCTGGTGTTGATCGAGCAGTTGAGGCTGCCATTTCCCGGA
>DATKEE010000112.1:0-9931 GCA_035544555.1 Candidatus Methylomirabilota bacterium | reverse complement strand
CGCGGCGTGGGTGGACATCGACAACGACGGGGATCTGGATTTGTTCGTGTGCAACTACGTGGAATGGTCGAGAGAGATGGACGGGGAGGTGGATTACCGGCTGGTGGGCGTGGGGCGCGCGTACGGCCCGCCGTTGAATTTTCCCGGCACGGTACCCTACCTCTACAGGAATGACGGCAACGGACGGTTCACGGACGTGTCGGCGTCGTCGGGGGTGCAGGTGCGGAATCCGGCGACGGGCCTGCCGATGGGCAAGTCGCTGGGGGTGTCGCCGGTGGATCTGGATCAGGATGGCTGGATGGACCTGGTGGTGGCGAACGACACGGTGCAGAATTTTGTGTTTCGCAACCGGCGGGACGGGACGTTCCAGGAGATCGGCGCGGTGTCGGGGATCGCGTTCGACAGTTTCGGCCGCGCGCGGGGCGCGATGGGGATCGACGCGGAGCGCTTCGCGGAGGACAGCACGATCGGGATATCAATTGGAAATTTCGCGAACGAGATGACGGCGTTGTACGTGGCACGGCAGGATCCGTTAATTTTCACGGACGAGGCGATCACGCAGGGGATTGGCGCGGCGAGCCGGATGTTCCTGACGTTTGGGGTGTTTTTCTTTGATTACGATCTGGACGGGTGGCTGGATTTGCTGACGGCGAACGGACACATCGAGGATGAGATACACAAGGTGCAGGCGCACCAGAGATACGCGCAGCCGACGCAGCTTTACTGGAACACGCGCGGGGCCGGGCGCGGTCGGGGATTCGCGCCGGTGCCGGAGTCGAAATCCGGACCGGACCTGTTCCGGCCGATTGTGGGAAGGGGGGCGGCCTATGCGGATATCGACGGCGACGGAGATCTCGACGTTGTGCTGACCCAGGTGGGGGGGCCGCCGTTGCTGCTCCGGAACGACCAGGCCCTGGGACATGACTGGATGCGGTTCGTGCTGGTTGGAACCACATCGAACCGGGACGCGATTGGCGCATGGATTCAGGTCGAGTGCCGGAACCGAACCTTGTGGCGGCGGGTGATGCCGTCGCGGGGTTATCTGTCGCAATCGGAGCTGCCGGTGACGGTTGGGCTGGGAAGGGGCGAGCAGGTGCGACGAGTGACGATTCATTGGCCGGGCGGGGGCGAGCAGGTTGTGGAACCGATCACATTGGGGCGGACGATGGTGGTGACGCAGGGGGAGGCGGCGAGGCTTCAAAGTTCCACAGCGGGGCCGTGAACCCCAGCCATTCCCATTTTGCAAATGGTTTTACTGGCACGTCGAACTCGCCTTCACCCCCACCTTCGCGCAAGGGTTCCACCTCCGCCAGGGCTACGGCGGACAGGTAGGCGGACAGGCTGGCCTCTCCACTGGGGCTGGAACCGTCCGTTAACATGCCGGGTGACCGATGGTTGGAACCACCTGGTGTGGGGGGGAACGGAGGGTGTGGGTGGTTTGAATTGCTTGCCCCGGGATGGGGAGTTAGAGCCGACTCACGTCGGCTGCTACGATGGGGTAGCCTCCGGCGTAAGGGCGGGCTCATTTCCCTTTGTAGCTTTCATCCTTCATTCTTTCTTCCAATCCATGCGCCTTCGGCAGGTCCGGTGGAACGCGTCCCTGATGGGGTGAACTGCCCACGGATTGCCGGTTGCTGGAGGAACGGGGGTGTGGTTGTATTCGGACATGAAATCGCTCACGAGACCATTCATGGCGACGCTGTGCCTCGCCGGGTGTTTGATGCTTTCCGGCTGCGTCACCGTTCCCGAAACGGGCCGCACCCAGCTCAATCTGCTTTCGCCGGCGGAAGAGTCGCGGCTGGGCTTCGCCGCCTTCGAGGAGATGAAAGGCGAGATACCCGTCAGTGAGGATCCGGAGGTGAACCGTCTTGTTCAGGAAGTGGGAAAGCGAATCGCCGCGGTTGCGGATCTGCCGGGGGCGGAATGGGAGTTCGTCGTGTTCGACAGTCCGGAGGTGAACGCCTTCTGTCTGCCGGGCGGCAAGGTGGGGGTGTACACGGGCATTTTGGGGGTTACGCAAAATGAAGGCGGGATGGCGACGGTGCTGGGTCACGAGGTGGCGCACGCGGTGGCCCGGCATGGCGGTGAACGGGTGTCTCAGGCGATGCTGATGCAGACGGGCGGACAGGCCCTGGGCGCGGCGTTGGGGGGAACTGAAGAAAGCACCCAGGCGGCGGCCGCAACCATCTATGGTTTGGGGGCGCAACTCGGTGTCGCCCTGCCTCATTCCCGGCGACAGGAGGCCGAGGCGGACGAGATCGGTCTGCTTTACATGGCGCGCGCCGGATACAATCCCGAGGAAGCTGTGAGCTTTTGGGAACGTTTTGGTGACTTCAACCAGCAACAGGGCGGGGGCGCTCCGTGGTTTTTGCGCACGCACCCCATGGATGCGGACCGGATCGAGAACCTGAAACGCCTGTTGCCGGCGGCGGCGGCCGAGTACCGTCAGGCGCGGCAGAGACCGCAGCGCTGATTGAATCCAGTCCGGGTTTGGAGTTGTCCCCGCATGTCGATCACCGGCTCGACTGAACACTGGGGCCCGTCCCATGAACATCCCATTTTTGAATCTCAAGGCGCAGTACGAAGAGTTGAAGGGTGAACTGTTGCCGGCGGTGGAATTGGTTCTTGCCGGGGGACATTATATTCTCGGGCCCGGCCTGGCGGCGTTCGAGCAGGAACTGGCGTCTTATGTGGGAAGCCGGTTTGGGATCGGTGTCAATTCCGGATCCGACGCGCTGACGCTGGCGTTGCGGGCGTTGGAGATCGGGCCGGGCGATGAAGTCATCACGACGCCGTTTACCTACATCGCGCCGGCGGAGTCAATTCATCAGATGGGCGCAAAGATCGTGTTCGCGGACATCGACCCGCGCACGTTCAACATCGATCCAGCGGACGCGCGGAGGCGGATCACGCCGCGCACGCGGGCGATCATTCCCGTTCATCTGTTCGGACAGGCGGCGTCCATGGATGACATTCTCGCGCTGGCCGGGGAACACGGTCTGCATGTGGTCGAGGATTGCGCGCAGGCCATTGGCGCGCGATACCGCGACCAACCGCTGGGCAGTCTGGGGCGCCTGGGTTGTTTCAGTTTTTATCCGACGAAGAACCTGGGCGCGGACGGGGATGGCGGCATGGTGGTGACGAACGATGAAGGGCTGGCGAAGCGGGTCCGGATGTTGCGCGTGCATGGGATTGAGCGGCGCTATCACCATGATCTGCACGGATACAACTCGCGGCTGGATGAAGTGCAGGCGGCGATTCTGCGGGTGAAGTTGAAGCGGCTCGAGGGGTGGAACCATCGGCGGAGGGAGATTGCCGCCCGTTACGACGCGGGTCTGGACCTGCCGGGATTGGAGCGGCCGTTGACGGCGGAGGCGAACACGCACGTGTTTCATGTGTACGCGGTGCTCACGGATCGGAGGGACGAACTGCAACGGCATCTCACGGATCGCGGTGTGCCGACGATCATCTATTACCCGCAGCCGTTGCACCTGCAGAAGGTCTATGCGGATCTGGGGTTCCAGGCGGGGGATTTCCCGGCGGCCGAGTCCGTGTCGAGCCGGATACTTCCGCTGCCGATGTATCCGGAATTAACGGACGCGCAGGTGGATTACGTGATTGGGTGCGCACGTTCGTTCTTCGGATGATCCGCGAACTTGCCGCGGCGGCAGAGCTTGAGCCAGGCTCTCAAGCCGAGGTGGATTCCGTGCAACGGAAAGGAAGAGATTTTCAGGTTTTGTTGTCGGAGGCGTCCTTCATTGCGTGACACATCGAAGGATCACCGTCTATCTCCGCCCTCGACCTTCCACTCGCTCCCCTCGCGCCTCAGTGGCAGGACATATTCCTGAAACCGAGCGGTCTGATTGGTGGAGTTGGCGCCTGAGAGGCGGAGGCCCAAATGCACGCGGTCATCCGCCACCGTCCGGCGGGCCACGATCTCGTAGCCGGACATCTCACGGGCAGCCCATTTCACAGAATGCGTGACGGTTTCGTGCCAACCCTCGAACGGCGCGTCCGTGGCCGGTGCCTGGGCGTCGCCGGCATAGCAACTCTCCAAGGCCTCGTCGTCCCACCTCCTCAATGCTTCGTCATCGCGTTTGTTGCTTGCCCACAGGAACGTCTCAGCGGCTGCTTCGGGCGTGGCAAATCCGCGATACGACAAGGACGCTCGGGGGACGAACGGTGTCAGTGGCGTTGGTTGCGCGGATGATCCCGCCGGGGTTTGTTTCGCCTTGAGCAACCGCTCGTTTTCGGCGCGGAGGGTTTCCAGCTCCTGCTTTCGTTTGCGCAGTCGTCCGACCTCATCCCGAAGTTTGTACAGATCCCGATTCGCTTCGGTCAGACGCGCCAACTCGGTGGTGACAACCCGATCCTCGGCGGTTTCCAGTAGCGCGGCCTTCAGCTCGTCCGCCTCCATCGCGGCGGCCGTCAGGTCTTCGTTCTCGACGCGAAGCTGGCGGAGCTGTTGGCGCTGAACAGCCAGGCCGGCGAGCAGGGATGCGGAAACTGCAATCAGAATGGCGTATTTCATGGGGGCGAGTTCCGTGTCGGGTCTTCAACCGGTTTCAGATAGAGCCGGCCATCAATGGTGATTTCGCGCCAGTTTTGCGGATCGATCTGCACCTCGCTGCCATTCGCGCGGACGTAGTTGTGATGGATCGGGCACTTCGACACGATGCTCTCCGGGTGCGGACCGCCTCCACCCTCCCGGTAGCCCGCTTCCTCACCGGAGAAGTGCAACTCATAACTGGTCATCGCCGGGCGAAACTCGCGCCACGACAGCGATCCGAATTCCTGCCGGGCCGCATCACCGGGGCAGATCAGCCTCTGGACTGTGGAAACTTCGTTGCTCATCTGTACGACCGAGGAAGGGTAGCGAGTCCCGTCGCTATCCATCACCCACACGCGAATCGACAACCCGATTTGCCTGAGATTGTTCCTGCAGGCGATCCGTTCCGCTTCTACCGTCTGCTGGGCGAAGAAGGCCTCATCGATGCCTGTATCCCTGTCGGCTCGCAGTTCTGTCAGCAGCCGCTCATTCTCCGTCCGAAGCGCGGCCATTTCCAGTGCCTGGGAGCGCAGTTCTCCAACCTCGGTCCGGAGTTGCAGCAGTTCCTCGTGGTCCTTCCGCAGCCGTTCCAACTCGTCCAGCCGCGCGCGCAGGCGCTGACCGGCATCCATGTCCCGGTGGTGGAGTTCCTCCAGGCCGGCGGCCGCGGCGTGCAGTTGCGTGTTTTGCCGCCGCAGTTCGCTTAAAAGGCTGGCCTGGATGCCGAGCAGCACCAGGCAGCTCAGGAAGAACAAGCCAAAGCCCAGGGCCGGTGTCCAGTGACGGAGGCGACTCCGCCATCCGTCGCCCACCGGAGCGTCAACCTCGCTGGGCGATGCCGCCGCTTTTGGGAACGATTCGGGAAGGGTCTCTCGTTGAAGGCGGTTTTCCGTTCCCGGCGCAGGCCGCGGCAATTCGATGCCTTGATTCAGTTTCTCCAGCAAGCCGGCGGGCGCCGCGGGCCTGGGGGCCTGATGCAGGAGGTTCTCAATTTGCTCGTCGTTCATAATGCGCTCCTCTCAGCGGCGAACACCCGGCTCGGCAACTTTGGTCCGCAGGAAGTCCAGTGCTTCCCGCAACCGGTATTTGACCGTGCTGGTGGCGACGCCGAGTGCTTCTGCGGTCTCGCTGAGTGAAAGGCTTTGGTAGTAGTGAAGGTGGATGGCCTGTTTCTTCTCCTCGTCCAACTGGTCCACACACCGGTAGAGATAGCCGCACAGATCCCGCTCCCGCGCGTCTTCGAAAAGTCCGGGGCTTTCGGCGGCCTGGGCGGCCCACCATTCGTCAGACTGAATTTCTCCGGCATTTCGCTTTCTCCGCCAATCGACGTACACGTGATGCGCGATTCCGTGGAGCCACGTGTTGAACGATGAGCGGCCCTGGTAGGAGCCCAGTGCCCGCCAGACCCTGGTGAACGTGTGTTGCGTGAGATCCGCGGCGTCCTCGTGATTGCCGCAGAGGCGCCGATGATAGGCGAAAATGCGCTCGTAAAAGCGGGAGACCAGTTCGGATGCCGCCGACAAATCACCGCCGCGGGCGCGCCTGCAAAGATCCTGCTCGTCGTCCTTCATGGGGTCCCTAACAGATTAGTCGGGGCCGCGGGGCAAAGTGGACAAATCAATCATGAAAACCTTCGTGAGGCCTGGTGAAGCGCTTTTTTGTTGGCCTCGTTACCTTCAGCGCTTCAGACTCTCTCGCCCGCGGCACTGACCTGTCCGGGTCGCTGGAAGGGGCTGGAGGAATCGGCGGCAAACCGGCGCGGTCCCGCCTTTGTTCATCTCAGGACTCGCGGCGTTCCTGGTCCAAGATGCGTCGCATCGCGCCGACATCGATCCGGTCCTTTTCCCGCCAGGAGTCCTCTTTGAGGAAGATGAGGTCCTCCGGAGACAAATTTCCCGGGAGACTCATGGACGATGATGTCCACGTCATCCGTAGCCCGGACGAAACCGTTCAAGGACACGGCAACGCCGCCAACGACGGCGTAATCAATCCCGGCTTTGGCGAGATCGACCAACAGCTCTTCGAACTGGAAAGAGTTCCCCGGTGTTCAAGGGGATTGAACGACGACCGTTGGCGGGTGGGCATAATCATTCCACAGACGATCGATCCGTTCCGCATTGGGGGGTCCGTCGGCGACGATGAAGCGGTAGCGGGAGACGTAGGGTTGGCCGGGTTCGATGCGCATGTCGCCCAGTTGCTCGGGTGCGAAGCAGAAGAAGGGTTCGGTGGGATGAAGCCGCATCGGTTGCGGGGCGCGGAAGTTGTCGGGATGTCCCAGGATGGCGATGCCGGTGAGTTGATCGCCGACCTTTCCGCCGATGTGACACCAGCGGGCGCGCGAGGTGTTGCCGCGGACGCGATCGGTTTCGCCGGTGGAGGTGAGGAAGCGGGTGTTCTCCGCGCCGTTCCAATCCCAATGCCCGCGGAAGCCGAGTCCGCCGTAGTGGTATTCGGGAAGGATGAGGGGATCGGAGGTGGCGCAGGTCTGGGTGGAGACGAGATCGAACTGGTGATAGGGAGCGGGATTGCCTTCGACGCGATAGACTTTGACTTCCCAGGATTCATGGAGCGCGGTGACGGGTTCCTCGGGGATGAGATCGACGAAGCGATGGCGGCTGGTGAAGCCGGCGTGAACCGGACCGCTCCAGGAGGAGTCGAGGCCGACGAATTCCACGGTGCCGCTTCCCTGGCCCATGTTCCAGAAATCGGGCTCGCGACCCTGAAACTGCGTTTTCGTCCAAGGGAACCAGATGCCATGGTGATGCACGTGATTGGCGGGGTAGTCACCGGTCACGACGGTGCCGGACGGACTCTGAATCGGATGGAGATAGCCGCCGCGGCGGTAGATGGGGTTGATGTTGGCGCGGGGGAGATCGGATGGCTCGGCCTGATATCGCGCGATGGATCTGCCGCCCTGTTGAAATTCGAGGGTTCGATCCGCCCGGCGCGCCTGGACTCCGTGGAAGTTCTCCGGGGCCTCGGGAATCAGTTTTAGCTTGAGCGACGCGTTTTTGGCCAGTTTGGGGAGGATGAAGGATCCCTGGCCGTTGGTGTCGATCTGGAGGGGCAGTCGATCGCCGGAGGGGGTTTCAAGCTGGCGGAGCTGTCCGGAGCTTTCCGGCAGTTGGAAGGTGACGACGGTGTGTTCGCGGTCGAAGTCGCCGGCGGACACGGTGACAGTTGCCGCGGCTGCGCCAACGGGAAGCGAGAGGGACAGGGCCGCGAGAGTGGCGATGGGATGGGAGAGGGTCCGGTGCATGGAAGGTGTTTGAATGGGAAGGGCGACTTCGTCAAGCCCGGGCTGCGGGGACGCAGCAATTCTCATTTTAAGGAGCGCGGCTCTGTTAGCCGCAGCAAGGTTCGAACTTTGGAGGGGACGGGTCATTGCAGGGGTGCTGGGAGTGGTGGGGGGCATTTGCGCACTATGGAGCGTTTGGGTGATTTTCGGACGCGGTGAGGTGATTGGAGGTTGCTGCGAGTCACAGACTCGCGGTCCGGCCAAAATGAGAACTGCTGGCGGAGACGGCGCGGCGCATGCGAGGAGGAGAGGATGAAGGACAGTGACCAAACTTTGTCACATATGTAACAAAGTTTGGTAAGGCGGATTTTGGATGGAGAGAGGGGTATGGCAAATGGCAGATGGCAGATGGAAAAAGCGCTTGCGCGCTCGGAGGGTGGGTGGTTAGGTTTTGCGCCCTTGTTGGGGTGAGGGCCGGTCGCATGGCCTTTCCCGCTTCCCTGCTTCGGGTTGGTAGCTCAGTCGGTAGAGCAGTAGCCTTTTAAGCTATTGGTCCTGGGTTCGAGTCCCAGCCAACCCACCACTTTTCCACCCGTTTCCCCGCGGCGCGCCATCCGGGCGAATGGCTTCGCCCAATCTCGCAGCCGTTCAAGCGCGCGCTTCATTCCGCGGCGGGCCGGCTGTTTCCCGATGTGAAAGCGGGGAAGCCGGTGAATTTGGACTCAAGTAGTTGGAGATGGTTTCCGATGATACCCCGTTGCACCCGGGTTCGAAGATGCGGTGGACGGGTCGCAGGCCAGGGCGAAGGCGCGGTGAAAACCTGAAGACAGTTGGAAACACTTCATTGATGTGAGCGGACCCATGCGGCAAATCCTGGTGATTGACGACGACCCGATGCTTCGGGAGTTGATGAACGTTGCCCTCTCGGAAGCCGGCTATCGGGTGATTCTGGCCAGTGATGGAGGTTCCGGCATCGAGATCGCGCGGTCGATGGCGCCGGACTTGATTCTCTGCGACGTGCGCATGGAGGCGATGGACGGGTTCACGGCATTGTCGAGGTTGCGGCAGGACGCGGCGACGGCGGCGATTCCGGTGATTCTGATGACCGGCGACGTGATCCAGGACGGAATGCGGCAGGGGATGGCGCTGGGAGCCGACGACTATCTTTCGAAGCCCTTCATGTTGCCCCAGCTCCTGGCGACGGTGGAGGCGCGGCTGCGAAAACAGGAGGCGATGCGGCAGCGGGCCGAACGGGAATTCTCGGCGGTGCGCGAGGATCTCAGCCTGATGCTGCCCCACGAGTTGAGGACGCCGTTGGTCGGGATTCTGGGTTTCGGGGAGCTGATCGCGGGCGAAGCGGATCGACTGGCGCCGGACGAATTGAAGGAGATGGGGCGCGGAATTCTCACGTCGGCGCGGCGGTTGGAGCGTTTGATCGAGAATTTTCTCTTGTTTGCCCGCATCCAGTTGATGACCGCGACGTCCGAGGAGGCGAAGGAGCTTCGTGCCAGGCGGACCCCTTGCACACGGGAACTGATTCAGTTGTATGCCACCCAAACGGCCGGAGCGGCGGGTCGAAGCCAGGACATGACGCTCCATTTGAGCGAATCCTCGGCCGCCATTTCGGCGGAACTGCTGAAGAAGTTGCTGGAGGAGCTGGTGGGCAACGCCTTGAAATTCTCGGATGCGGGCAGCCCGGTTGAGGTGGCTTCGGGGACGTCTGAAGGCGCGTTTTTTCTGGAGGTAAGTGACCGGGGCCGGGGAATACGGCCCGAGCAACTCGACCGGGTCGGCCCGCATGTCCAGTTTGACCGGGACCATTATGAGCAGCAGGGATCCGGTCTCGGACTGGCCATCGCCCGCCGGCTGGCCGATTTGCATTATGGGAGCCTGTCCCTCCGCAGTGAACCCGGAAATGGGACCCGTGTGAAAGTGACCCTACCCCTGGCATCGGTGACGGAGGGCATTGCGGCGGACGTGCCGGATGCCGGTTTGGATCCGCTTTAGAGCCTGTTTTAAAAATCGAAGGGGTCCTGTTTTCCCGGAAAAGGCTCTCTGGCGAGGCGCGACGAGGGAGCATAGCCTTCGCTCTGTGACCGAGGAGCAACGAAGCCAGAGAACCTTTTCCGGGAAAACCCTCCGGG
>DATKEE010000111.1:0-2931 GCA_035544555.1 Candidatus Methylomirabilota bacterium | reverse complement strand
GAGGTCGGTGGATTGGGATCTAGTTGTGAACTGAAAGCGGTGGAGGGCTGGCGCCCACGACCGCACTCCAAAACGCTGGCGCGGGATTCGGGAAGCGCCGTGGGACGTCGGCGACGTTTTGAAGTGCGGCGATGAAAAGGGGTCAGTTCTTATGAACGGCTACTTTTTCCCGTCACGCCGCCAAGGTATACCACACTCAACTTCCGCGCCTGCCCGACAAAGCGCCCCACCAACAACTAGTCAATCATAAGAACTGACCCCTTTGTGTTAATCAACGGTGATGCGACGCATGGCCTGTTCTAGTTGGCGTTCTGCGGCGGCGCGTTCCTCCTCGCCGGCATCGCGCGGGACGCGGACCGGTTCCCCGAACTTCATGTGACAGAGAGCGAATGGGAGGGGGATTTGAAAGCGGTCCCAGCTCTTGAGCCGGATTTTCCAGCGGGTGTGGAACGAGGCGGGCACGATGGGCCGGCCGGTGACCTGCGCGAGGGCAAGGACTCCCTCCTGGATGGCGTAGCACGGGCCGCGCGGTCCATCCGGGGTGATGGCAACGTCATAGCCCCGTTCGATCCATGAGGTCAGTTCGAGCAGCGCCTGGCGTCCCCTGCGACTGCTGGACCCGCGAACGGGTTGGACGTCGAAGCGTTCGAGCACTCCGGCGAGCAATCCACCGTCGCGGCTGGCGCTGATGAGCGCGGCGAGCGAGCCGCTCCCCCGGTGGCGGCGAACGTATTGATAAAAGGCCATGGAAAGCGCGAGGCGGTTGTGCCAGGTGCTGAAGATGAGGGGGGCGGCGCCGGGGGAATGGATCAATCCGGATTGGTCCTCCCAGCGAAATCGGAGAGTCGAGTTGAGCAGGCGGATAAATGTCGCGATCAGCCAGGCGGCGAGGCGGCGCTGCCACGAGAGGGGGATCGGGACGATGACTCCCGTGACGGGTTTGGGAGAGGAGGCGGGTTGGGGATTGGAGTCGGCCACCGGACTAACCGCCCTTCTTCAAGGTTGCGCGAACAAGTTCCTCGACGGTGGCCTGGGTGCCGAGCGCGGCCTGGGCGCCACGCACGGATTCATGGGCATCGATGGTTTTGTAACCGAGCGCGACGAGGGCCAGGACAGCGTCGTTGATGCGTTGGTCGGCTTCGGAGAGGCCGCGGGCGGCGCTGCTGGCCTCCCAGGCGCCGGCTTCGCCGATTTTGTCCCTGAGTTCCACCACGATGCGTTCCGCGGTCTTGCGGCCCAGGCCGGAAATCTGCGCGAGGGCCTTGATGTCGCCATTGGCGACCGCGCCGCGGAATGCGGTGGGGCTCATTCCGCTGAGGATGTTGAGGGCGAGCTTGGGTCCAATGCCGCTGACGGAGTTGATGAGGAGTCGGAACAACTCGCGTTCGACCGGGGTCATGAAGCCATAGAGGACGTGCGCATCCTCCCGGACGACGAGATGGGTGAGGAGTTTCACGGGTTCGCCGGGGGAGGGCAGCTTGTCGAACGAGGAAAGGGGGATCAACACCTCGTAGCCGACGCCGTTGACTTCGACGATGGCCTGTGTGGGGAGGGACTCGACCAGGCGGCCGTTGAGGAACGTGATCATCAGATTCTGCGGGTGGGAGTCAGGGAAAGCCGTCCATTGCCCTGGAGGTGGGCGAGGGCGAGGGCGAGGGCGTCCGCCGCGTCGGGGGCGGGCAATTCGGGGAGCTGAAGGAGGCGTTGGACCATCCGGGCGACGGCGGATTTCTGGGCGGCGCCGTAACCGACAATGGCCTGTTTGACCTTGCGCGGAGCGATCTCGCAGACTTCGAGACCGCCCTCGGCGACGGCGACCAGGGCGGCGCCGCGAGCCTGGCCCATGACGAGTGCGGTTTGGAGATTCTGGGCGTAGAACAATCCTTCCACCACGCACAGAGTGGGCGCGTGGGCGCGGACGATTTGACGGAGGGTATCGGCGATCCGGAACAGGCAACGGGAGGGTTCCCAGGAGGCGGGGCAGGAGATGGTTCCCTGGGCCAGAGTCTCCGGGCAGGGTCTGGCCAGCCGGATCACTCCGTAGCCGGTGCCGCGCAGGGAGGGATCCACGCCAAGAATCACGCGGTGAGGATTGGAGGCGACGGGGGCGGAGGCGGCTTCCGGGTCTGTCGCCGATCTTCGCGGACGCACGAGACGCTCCTGCAACTGCTGGAATTGTTTCGTGGTGATGCCCACGCGCCGATAGTGCCAGATGCGACCGTCCTGCAAAGCAGAAAGGACCCGTCGCGGTTCCGACGGTGCTTCGCGGGCTAGAGCTGGCCCTCGGCGGCGGCGGCCTGGATGGCGGGCGGGCGGACGCCGCGCTGGCGGGCGAGGTAGCCTTCGACGTAAAGCAGTTCCTTTTCGCCGGCGCGTTGGACGACCTTGAGGAGGTTGTCCATGCTGGACATTTCCTCGAGTTGCTCGTGAACGAACCAGGTCAGGGCATTGTGGCTGATGTGATCGGATTCCTTGATGGCCAGTTCGACGAGGGAATTGATCTGGCCGGTGACGGTGCTTTCCCAATCGAGCGAGAGTTTGACGGCCTCCTCGACGCTCGTGAAGGAGCTCCTGGGGGCCTCGATCCCGGGAATCTCCACCCGGCCGCCGGTGTCCACGAGATATCGCACGAATCGCATGGCGTGATCGCGTTCCTCATCGGCCTGGCGATAGAACAGTGTGGCGAGCTCGGTGAGGCCCTCGTTGGCGAAGTGCGAGGCGATGGCGACATATTGCAGGGAAGCGCCGAATTCGTTGCCGATCTGCTCGTTGATGGCCGCGTTCATTTTCTTGCTGATGAGCATAAGGATCCTTCCCGGTTGAGTTTCGCGAAACCGAAGACGGGACCAGCGTAATGGAACAGCGGCGCAAAGCAAGAAATGGGAAAGCGGGAAGTCACGGGGACAGAGCCGCGCTCCGGCTTTCACCAAT
>DATKEE010000110.1:0-4427 GCA_035544555.1 Candidatus Methylomirabilota bacterium | reverse complement strand
GGTCAGCTCAAATCGGCGAAGGGATTCTTCCGAGACTTCGATGGAAATCTCGTAGGGCCGGGCGACGACCAGTTCGGCCTGGGTGACGCCGGGGAGGCTGGTGATTTCATCGCGCACCTGTTCGCCGAGACGCTTGAGGGTGGCTTCGGGCGCGTGGCCGGAGACGGCGACACTGATGACCTGGCTGCGGAGAATGATCTCCTGGATGACCGGTTTTTCCGCCTGATCCGGAAATGTTTCGATGGCATCGACGCGCGCCTTGACATCGTCGAGGGCGGATCGCGGATCGGTGCCGGGGAGAAGTTCCACGATCACAGTGCCGGAACCTTCCCGGGCCGTGGAGCGGATGCGTTTGATGCCATCTAGCCCCTGGATGGCCTCCTCGATCCGCACACAGACGCCCTCCTCGACCTCCTCCGGCGCGGCGCCGGGATGGAGCACCGAGACGCTGATCGTCTCGGAGGAAAACTCCGGGAAGACCTCCTTCTTGATCGAGGCCACCGTGATGGCGCCGGCAAACACCAGCACCAGCATTAGCAGGTTGGCGGCGACGCCGTTCCCGGCGAACCACGCGATGGGGCCGGATCGATTCATGGAGTTTCCGGCGCAAGGGTTGTGAACGGCTTCCGGTCCGAGGCGGGCGATTCCTCCTCCGCAAGGCGAACCTCCATGCCGGCAACAGGCGTTTCAAGCGGTGAAACACAGACGAGGTCGCCCTCCCGCAAACCGTCGCGGAAGATGACCCTTTCCCGCTCCAGCCGTACGATGTCGATGTCACGGAACTGAAGCCGGCTGCCGGCGTCGATGACATTCAAGCGGTTGTCATTGCGCAGGGCGGCGCGTGGCGCGAGGAAGACCTTGCCGGCGGGTTTGCCTTCGATCTCCGCGTTGACGAACAATCCGACGGGCAGGGGCGGGCGGGCGGGGTCCGGTCCGCGGGCGTAAGGGTTGTCCACGCGGGCGACGACGGTGATCATTCGGGTGCGTTCGTTGATGGCGCCTTCGGTGCGGACGAGTCGGGCGTTCCAGGAATGGGACTTTCCCCCGAGCGAGGCGTGGAGGAGAACGCGCGGGCCTGAATCAGTCCGGGATTCGCCGCGGTGTTCAATCGGGAGATTGATGAATCCAAAATCATCGAGGGGCAGGGACAGCCGGACCTCGGCGTGGTCAATGCCGTGGATGCGTCCGAGGATGGCGCCACGGTTGAGGAACTGGCCGATGTCGACCTGTTTGGCGTGGACGCGGCCCGCGAACGGCGCCTGGATCCGGCAGCGGTCGAGGTTGAGTTCGGCAAGCAGCAGATCCGCCTTCGCGGCTTCGAGGGAGGCGCCGGCCTGGGCAAGCTGGGGTTCGCGGAGCAGCAGCGGACTGGCCGGGCCTTCACCGAGGTTTTCCCATTCCTTGCGCGCGACGGCGGCTTCGGCCTCTTCGCGTTCCAATCGGACTCTGGCTTCGGCCAGGGCGGCTTGCGCTCGAGTCAGGGCGAGTTCGTAGTCGCGCGTATCGATCTCGATGAGGAGGTCACCCGATTCGAAGAAGCCGCCGACGACAAACCGGGGAGAGATCCAGGTGATCCGGCCGGCGACCTCGGTGACCAGGTCGATCTCGGTATGAGCGGTGACGTTCCCCTGCGCGCGCACGGTGAAGGTGTGTTCGATGGGCTGGATGGCGAGCGCGCGGACCAGCGGCGGAACGGAGCCGCGGGGTTGCGGGTCGGGCTCGCGGCGGTTGATCACCATGACCACGGCGACGCAGACGCCCGCGGCCAGGACGGCGAGCGGCAGGATCCATTTCAACGCTTTCATCAGGTTCAATTCAATGGCAGCGGCACGGGATTCTTGGAGACCCTGGCCGCGTCGGGTTCGATGGAAAAGCCGCCGCCCAGCGCAAGGTGCAGATCGACGCGATTCTCGAGGCGCTGACGGCGCACGGCAATCCATTGGCTCTCGGCATTCAGGAGGCGCCGTTGAGATTCGAGGAGGGTGACCATTTCCTCGAGGCCGAGCCGGTAGCGGTCTTCGGCAAGGACAAGCGCGGCGCGGGATTGCTCGACTGAATGCAGGAGGTCCTGTTCGCGTTGTTCGAGATGGGATTCGGCCGCCAGGGCGGTTTCGACCTCGCTGAAGGCGCGCAGCACGGTGGACGCGTAGGCGGCCAGGGCTTCGCGACCGCGGGCTTCGGAGAGATCGACGTTGGCCTGGAGGCGGCCGCCCTCGAGCAGGGGTTGGGCAAGGTTGCCGGCCAGTGACCAGACGTTGAATTGACTGGAGAGCAGGTCGTCGAGTTCGGAACTGGACCGTCCCCCGGAGGCCGTGAGGCTGATGCGCGGCAGAAGGGCGGCCTTTGCCTCCTGGACGCGCGAATGGGAGGCCGCGAGCCGGCGTTCGGCGACGATGAGATCGGGGCGGCGTTCGAGCAATTGAGCCGGCAAGCCCGCGGGTACGGAGACGGGGATGTCCGGAAGTTCGGCGATGGCCTGGAGGGTTCCCGACGGGTAGCGGCCGAGCAGGACCTCCAACCCGCGCTTTGCGGCATCGAGTTCGGCGCCGCGCAATGCGGCAAGAGCCTCGGCATCATGGAGGCTGGCCTGGGCGAGGCGCAGATCGAGAGGGGAGCGAAGGCCCCGTTCGTAGCGGTCGCGAACCTGCCCGGCTGTCTGGCGATGATTGTCCACGGTGGAACGCGCGAGTTCCAGTTGCCGCCGGGTTTCGGTAAGCGCGATCCAGGCCTTGGCGGTCTGCGCGGCGAGGGAGAGACGGGCGCCATTGAAGTCGGCGGCGGAAGCCTGCACCTCGGCGAGGGCGGCGCGTTGACCCGCCCGGACGCGCCCCCAGAGATCGAGTTCCCAACTCACGTTGAAGGAGACGGCATGACTGGTGGAACGCGTGGTCAGCACCTCGTCGCCCTGGCCGGGAATCGGAAACCCCACGAAGTTCTGTTGCCGGCGCTGCGAGTCGAAACCCAAACCGACACCGGGGGAAAGATCGGCTCCGGCGATGGCCGCCTGGGCAATGGCCGCATCGAGCCGGGCAACGGCGGCTTCGAGGTCGGGATTGACCGCCAGTGCTTCGTCGATGAACGCGTTCAATTCGGCACTGTCCAGGGTGGTCCACCAATCGCGCGTCGGGACTTCGGCCGAGGCGGCCGGAGTGGACCATGCGGCGGGGGTGCCGGCGGGGGGGAAGGCATGGCGATCCGGGGAACGCGCGCAGCCGGCAAGCAATGCAGCCAGGAGGACGCACAGGATCCGCGCGCGGCTCAGGAGGGCGGGTGAGAGGTCGTGCGGGCGCTTCATTTGCGTGTCCTCCGTTTCGGCAGCGGCGCGCGCATGCCGGCGGCCAGGAAGTTGACGAGACGCCGGGTCAGATCGCCTGCGTCGGCCGGATCACGAAGGTCACGGGACATGAGCCGGAGGTTTTGCGGGTCGCACATTGTGTGGGCCATGGCGCCGACGACGAAGTGGATGCGCCAGAAAAGCTCCCCCTCGGGGAGGCGGGGCAGGGCGCGTCGAAACGCGGCGGTGAAGCGGGCGATGACATCGCCGAACTGGCGCTGGAGCATGGACTGCAACCCGGGGGTCGGTTCGGCGAGGGTTCGGCCCAGGAGACGTGTGAACGCGGCGCCGCCGCGGGTTTCATCGCGACTGAGGCGCAGAGCGGGACCGATCATGGCGGCGAGCACCCCGGTGACGGGCAGGGCGCGGGAACCGGCGCGTTTCTCGGCGGCGTCAAGCAGGGCGAGCCGCTCTTCGTTCAGCGGTTTGATCCGGCGGGCGAACACGGCCTCGATGAGCCCCTCCTTCGAGCCGAAGTGATAGTGAACCGCGGCCAGATTCACCTTCGCGGCGGCGATGATGTGACGAAGGGACGCGGCGGCGAAACCGGCGTCGGCGAAGGCGCGCTCGGCGGCATCGAGGATGCGCGATTTGGTGTCGATGTCGGACAGGGGGTCCATGATTAAAACGATTGTTTGAAACGAACGTTTGAATAGCACGGGAATCGGGTTGGGGCAATACCTCTTTTGGGTCATTTTGGGGTGAGATCCGAAACCGCGATTCCAGTGTTCTCGCGGGGGGAGGGAACCGCGGATGGACGCGGATGAAGGAGAGCCCCGGAAGGGTGCGGATGGAAGGGGACCACGGATGAACACGGATGGGCGCGGATGAAGCAGAACCTCAGATGGGTGCAGATGAGCCCGGATGGAAGGGGACTGCGGGTGAGGGGAGGGCGGGACGGGACTCACCCGTGGGAATGACGGGCCTCAATTCTCGGAAAGGGGGTCCAGGAAGGGGAGGAAATTGGTGATCACGTAACGATGGGTGTCCGGCTCGGGCGCGAATGTTCCCGTATTGATGAAGCACCGGAGGGGATGGCCCGTCGCGGGATCGTATTGCGCCCATGCGATCCGCACACCCCGGCTGGTGTTCT
>DATKEE010000109.1:0-7324 GCA_035544555.1 Candidatus Methylomirabilota bacterium | reverse complement strand
GTTGCCACTTCAATTCCCCGGTGGCCTTGTCGAATCCGGCGATCCACGATTCCCCCTCATGCATGCGGGTAAGAATGACGTGCTGGTCCGTGACGACCGGCGAGCTGCCCTGGTCCCAGAAGAGGCGTTCCTCCCCGAAGCGGTCGGTGAGGTTTTGTTGCCATCGCACGGTGCCATCAAACTCCAGGGCGGCGAACCGGCCGCTCTTGAAATAGACGAAGAGCGCGCTGCCATCGGTGACCGGCGAGGAGTTGGAACTGGAGCCCAGTTGCCGGTGCCGGGGCGGCGTGGCGGGCCCGAGCGGTTTCAGCCACAATTGGTTTCCGGCTAGATCCAGCGCGAGCACCGCGTCCTGGCCGTCCGCCGGCGTGGTGAGGTAAATCCGGTCCTCCCGGACGATGGGGCTCGACGAGCCTTTGCCGGGCAGGGCGACTTTCCATGCGGCGTCGTCCACATTCCAACGTTCCGGATAATTGCCGGTGGAAGTGCTCCCGTTGGCGTCCGGTCCGCGCCAGTTGGGCCACTGAGCCTCCTCAACCGCATGCGCGGGGGAAATGGAGGCGGCAAGGAAAATCATGGAGGTCAGCGCCAGGGCCGGGAACTTCGCCTGGCGAATCCGCGGGAGAAACACTTGGCTCAAAGTTTTCATAGGGCTGTCAAAATGAACGTCAAAACCTCGCCCGTCCAGCTTTCCTGAACGTCTGTCCCCTGTTCAATCCATCCACCGGGGTCCCACGTCCTCGCGCGACAAGGGATAAAGCGGCGGTGCGCTCCGCTCATGAATCGCGCCGATGGTCATCGCCTCCCCCCTTGGCCGCCCGTTCAGATCCCGACTCACCCGGGCAACAGTTTCCGGATCGATGGGAGGGGAGGACCCGGTTTTCCCGGGAAGAATCCTGTCCCATGCATCGCGCTCAAGGACTGGCGGCCCGGTGTGGATGCCGTCGGGTTTCGGAACTCCCAGTTCCCCCCCAAACATCACGTTGGCGTCGTAGCTGACGTCGATGTCGTCGGAACGGAGCCGGATAATGGGGCGGCCGGGCTGCGCCTGGACCAGATTGCCGGTGATGCGCAGATTGCGCGGCGTCAAGGTCCGGCCTCGCGACCCGATTCCCAGCACGAGGTTGTTGGCGCAGTCCTCGAGCGTATTGAAGGCGATCAGGGTGTCATTGACGGCCGTGTAGCCCCTGGGTTCTGGATCCGGCTGTCCGTTGTAGATCAGGAGGGCATCCCGGATTCCCTTGAAGTAGTTGTTGATGATCACGTGCCCCGATCCGCTGACTCGGATGCCCTGGCTGTCGGGTTCCTCTCCGCCGTCGAAATAATTCCCCTCGATCCAGGCGCGGTCTCCATGACGCAAGCTCAACTGGCCGCGGTTTTCCACGAAGGCATTGTAAAGAAAGCGGTTGCCGGTGGATTTGTTCGAGATGCACTCGATCTCGCCGTTGCACCGGAAGAAGTAATTGTGCGCGACGGTCGTGGCGGACTCGAATTCCTGTTGCTCGGAGTGCCCGATCCGCAGTGTCTCCCAGCGATTCCCCCGTCCGGGCTTCCGGTTGCCAAAATAGTTGTGATCGATCTGATGATGGTTGGGCGTGGCGGGATCCACCTCGACGTAGAACGTCATGCCGATGGCGCCTTGATTGGAGAAGAAACAGTGGTCCACGCGGTTGGAACGGCTGCCCGGTTCCAGATGGACATATGTCGAGACGCCCGTCCCGGAATCCACAATCGCGGTTTCCGTCAGCCGTGAATGACTTGTGCCGGCTTTGAAAATAACCACGCTCGCCACGGTGACGTTGTAGGGCGTGACGATTTCCGGCAGATCGGAATTGTTCCGAAAGTTCAACCCGGTGACGACAAGGTGCGCGCCATCGACGATGAGTTGCGAGGCTCCTTCGAACACCGCGCCGCCTGGTGTCTCCGTTCGAAGGGTCACGGGTTGTTCCGGATTGCCCCGGGCGCGAAAGCGCAGCTTCGCATCGCGCCAGACTCCGTCTCGCAGGACCAGGGCGTCTCCCGGTCGTATCCGGGCAAGTGCCGCGTCGAATGCCTCCGGGGTGGAGACGCGATGCTCTGCGGCCTGGATGGATCCGGTTCCGACCAAGGCGGCCAGGGCGAGGATGGGGAACTTGCGGGAAACGCGCGTGGCAGGGGAGTTCACAGAGATCGGATTCTAGTTTCCGGGAGGGCTTGAGCAACAGGAAAGAGCCCCTGAATCGTCGCCCCATTCAGATCGCTGGCGAATGGGAGTAGTCAATACCAAGAACTGACCCCTTTTTGAAATCCGCCGGGGGGCACTCATCCGCACATCCTTGAATCCACAGGAGTAGTGGCCGGCGATCAGCGGGGCATCGCTCAGGCAGGGCCAGTCGTGGGACAAGCATGATGACCGAGTCCCAGTCGGCCAGGAACAACGGAATAGCGCTCGGCGAGTTCCGCATATTCAAGTCACGCTTGAACTGCCGTGTGGTCAAATCTCGGCGTTGAAGTTGAAGAGACTCATGGTTTCGAGGGTCGGTGGTTCAGACGCGCGACCAGATCCAGCACGGCATCGGCCATGTGTTCGAAATGAAACCGGAATCCGCCGCGCAACAATCGGCCGGGGACGACCCGCCGGCTCTTGATGATGAGTTCGGTCTCGGTGCGCAGGATCCATGCGCCGACTTCGAGCATCCAATGGGCGGCCGGCAGGCCCAATGGCATTCCGCACGCCTTGCGGAAGAGCGCCATCATCTCGCCATTGGTCAGGGGGTGCGGCGCGGCCAGGTTCACGGGACCGGTGATGTCGCCGTGACCCAGAATCCATTCGATCGAGCGACAAAAGTCCGTCTCGTGAATCCAGGACACGTATTGGCGGCCGTGGCCCATGGCGCCTCCGAGACCGAAGCGCGCGAGGCGATGGAGCACGCGAAACACGTTGTTCGCCTCCGCGTCCAGCCCGAGCACCATGGCGCCGCGCAGTTTCACTTTTCGGGTGGCCGGAGTGGCGGACTCGTCGAAGGCCCGCTCCCACGCGCCGGCGACCTCGATGGAGAACGCATCCTTCGCCTCCGGGTTCGCCCCGATCTCCCCGCCTTCGTCCCAGGGCTCCCCGTAGGTGTGACGGTAGATCGTCGCGGTGCTGGCGTTCAACCAGACGGGTGGCGGTGCGTGGCAGCCGGCGATCACACGGCCCAGCAGCCGGGTCGTCACCACCCGCGAATCCATCATCAACCGCCGGTTGCGCGCATGGTAGCGACAGTTTACCGAGCGGCCGGCGAGATTGATCACCGCCCGCGCCCCTTCGAGTTCGCTCGTCCATGGACCGGGCGTGCGACCGTCCCAATGGACAAACGAAATCCGTCCGCGCATTCCCGCCTTGACGGGACCGTGTGTGTTTCCATGGGTTGATTCCCGAACGTCCCGGGCGCGCGATGCGGTCCGCGTGAGCACCACAACGTTCCAACCAAGCGACGTGAAATGCCGCGCCAACAATTTTCCGAGAAAGCCGCTCCCGCCGGCCAGAACGAGACGAGGCAATTCGGGCCTCCTTTCTGCAGTGCGGCTTCCAGCCACGGACGACGACGCCAATCCGTCCCCTCCAACAACAGGCGCGCATCTCACCAAACGATGACCGGCCGGCAGGTCTCCGGCAATGGGCGGTGGATGCCGGGGGTTGGCCGGCTGGACCAGTCCCAGGACTTCACAGAGGTCGCGCGTAATCCGGCTCATGAGTCGCCTCCCTTCCAGGCCGCCAGCCCATAAATGAAAGGCAGGAGAGCGAAAACAATATTTGTCGCGTGATACCCCAGCTTCCAAAGCGGATGAGTCAGATAAGGACGAACGTCAAAGACGAACAACGCCGCGAACAGGCGAATCGTCCAGAAGACGGTAAGAAACCCGCACACGGCACGTGCGAGCGGAGTGCCTTCAGCCAGTTGTGGGGCGGCGAAGTAGCTGAGCGCGCCGAAACTCACCAGGCAGGTGCCAATGAAGGTGTAGTAGATCCAGAACAGCCGGCGGATGAACTCCGGCAACACGGCCAGATGGGCGCGCAGACGGACGGCGCGCGGCATCAACAGCCCGGCGGCCAACAGGCCCAGGTGCATCAGCCCGGCAATCTGCAGCAGCGGAATCATGTTCATGGGTTTCCTTTCTTCACTGAATACCGAATGCCGACAGCATCGGCAGGATGACTTGCTCAACGAACGGGCGGGGAAACAGACAACCCACCGGGAGGATCAACACCATCCAGGCAAACAATCGGTTCAACAGGGGACGACGACGAATCCATCGCGCCCGCTCGACGATCAATCCCGCGCCCTGAGTGAGGAAGTAGAGGGTCGGCAATCCATGGCCGCCCCCGGCCGGCACGGTGATGACCAATTCGTGAATGAGTCCGGAGACGAGGAACGCCAGCAACAGGACCATGTGCCGGTTCATCCAGCGGCTCAAAGGCTGGAACAGGTAATCGGCTGTCAGTTCATGGAAGGCGCGATTCCAGCGTCGTCCCCAGAAATCCGTCAGCGATCGCGCCTTCAGCGGCGAATCCATGATGGGCGGCGCCTGAAGACCCCTCTGTCGCCAGATCAGGGAGAGAAGATGAAACGCGCCAAAGTGCAGGAGCAATACGATGCCGATCATGCCCGTCCAACCCCGCGGGAGGAATTGATCGGGCGGCCACATCGAAACGGCCCACCCGACAATTCCGGCGCCCGCGAGCGTTTTGCCGGCCGCCGCCAGCCATTCCGCTGTGCGCGGCCGGGCAGCGGTCCTTTCGAACAGAAACTGGCGCGCGTTCATGCCCGGCCACAGGAACAGATAAGCGAACACCAACTGCCAATGTGGCCGGCGGCTGCCTGTCATCGCGTCACGGAGCGTGAGCCATTTGCACCCGGCAAAAAGCGAACCCTCCAACAGCCACATGAACAACCAGGGTTCGATATGCCGGAAAAAGACGAGCACCAACACCGGCATCAGGATCAACGGCAACCAGCGGTCCCACGCGGGGCGTGGCCCGATCCGGCAGGCGCCATCAAGGCAATGACGGTTGGCGGCGATATGCCCATAGATCCAGACGGCGAGCGCGTGGAGTCCCGGCAATCGACCCAGCATCGCGAGAGGGCGCATCCAGCCGACTGATGCCCACAGTTCGAGCCAGGCATCCGCGCCGCCGAGCCAGCGCCGGTCCGCGGTCAACAGTTTCATTTCGCGTTGGAATTCCGCCGCGGGGATCGGGTGACGTCCACTCCGGATGGCGCGCTGCAAGGGTTCGAACAGGAACCCGCGCCGCTCGAAGACCGCTCCATGACGGGCGACCAGACGGCGGCACAGCGCGCAATCGGCGTCATAGAACACCGTCCCCCGGGCGGGTGGGTTATCTGCATTGTGTGTCATTTCTGTAATCACAGAAACTATGAGTTAAAAAAAGGGGGTCAGCCGTTGACCCCGATCAGTTTGCGGAGTTTGTCGCCCAGGGTGAGGAGTTTGGTGAGGGCGCTTGTCGGCCATTTGCTCACCTGTTCGTACCAGCCGGTGGTGGTCTCGAAGAAGGCGGCGAGTTCGCGGAGCCGGGTCTCGGTGTATTCGCCGGTCGCCTTGTCCCGGGCGGCTTCCTGAATGCAGTCTCGGAGGACGTGAAGGGTGGGATCGATTTCGCGCTTCTTGCGTTCGTTCAGCACGATGCGGAACAAATCCCACACATCCTTGAGGGATTCGAAGTGATCCCGCTTGTCGCCGAGCACGTGGACGAGGCGGACGATGCCCCAGCCCTGGAGTTCCTTGAGGCTGTTGCTGACATTGGAGCGCGCGACCCCGAGGGCCGCGCAGATATCGTCGGCCTGAAGCGGCGTGGGGGAGAGGAAGAGCAGGGCATGGATTTGGGCGACGGTGCGGTTGATGCCCCAGCGCGTGCCCATCTCGCCCCAATGCAGGATGAACTTCTGTTCGACTGGCGATAACGGTTTCATACGTCAATTTCTGTCCATACAGAAATACAGAAACTCGATTTGCGCAAGTGATCTTTTTGGAGGGGGGGGATTTTTGGACGGACAAAACGTTGCTTCAAGATCAAGGAAGCATTCGAGCAGGGAGCGCCTGGCCGGTTGATCTGGAAAACCTTGGTCCCCGCGTCGAGTATCACGTAATTTGCCGCTGGCAAGCTCGACGCGGACCTGTTCATATGCTGGCCAGCCATGAGGAACGGCGCGCATCGACCGAGAATGAGACCCGGCAGACTAACACCGAAAACCTATCCGGCTCCATCAGGAGAAAGAGGCGGTTCGCCTGCCCCAGAGATACACGAGGCAGTCGATTCCGCGAGCCGCGTGCTGGAGACGCTGCCTTCAGCGGACAACGAACCAGGTGCGATCGACCGGTTGCTGCGCGCCAATGGGATCCTTCGGAACCTCCCCTGGCCATCGCCCTTTGATGAAACGACGCACTGTCTCCGGCTCGGGGATGCACGACAACTCTCCTGGATACCTGATTCCAGTGTCCATCTTGTGGTGACTTCCCCGCCCTATTGGACCTTGAAGGAATATGAGGTGAACACCGCTCAACTTGGCGCGGTGGCCGACTATGAGATGTTTCTGGGTCAATTGGACAAAGTTTGGTCCGAGTGCAAGCGGGTATTGGCACCAGGTGGACGGATCTGTTGCGTCGTGGGGGACATTTGCGTCTCCCGGAAAAAGGTGGGGCGCCATTACGTCATGCCACTTCACGCGGACATCCAAGTCCGGGCGAGGCGGCTCGGCCTTGATTGTCTGACGCCCATTCATTGGCAGAAAATCGCCAATGGAGCGACCGAAGCTGAAGGCAACGGAGCTGGATTCTACGGGAAGCCCTATCAACCCGGTGCCATCATCAAGAACGATGTCGAGTACATCCTGTTCCTCCGAAAGGGAGGAGAGTATCGATCTCCTTCGGCATTGCAGCGGGCGCTTTCGATGTTGAGTCGCGGGGAAATGAAGACCTGGATGAGGTCGGCCTGGCAGGATATCAAGGGTGAATCCACCCGCAAGGGTCATCCAGCGCCGTTTCCAGTGGAGCTCGCCGAGCGCCTGATCAGGATGTTCTCCTTCGCGGGGGACACGGTACTGGATCCGTTTGCCGGCACCGGGACCACGGCGCTCGCTGCGATAGAATCCGGACGAAGCAGTATCAGCGTTGAGATTGAACCAAAGTATCTGAGGATTGCGGAGGATCGCCTCAAGGAAGCGACCTGGCTGCCCAGGACAACGGGAGCCGTCAGATCGGAAATCGTTTCGCATTGAGCATGCCTTCCCGCCACTCAGACTTCGCCCTCTTCCAAACCTTTTGCGGATTATTCAGGGGGTGTCGA
>DATKEE010000108.1:0-4176 GCA_035544555.1 Candidatus Methylomirabilota bacterium | reverse complement strand
CCACCCGGATCGGCGAGCCCTCGACCCTGACCTCCTGAAAGTTCCATTCGCCCACCGGCCGCTGATAACCACGATGCGCCGCGGCCATGCCATACGCGGATCCGTGAAACTGCCTGGGATCGAGGTTGGCGTATTTGGCGGCGGTATCGTCGAGGACCTGCAATTCGCACATGCCCGTGTAAGCCGTGTCTCCTTCCCCCGCATAGCGAATGGCAAGACCGTTGTTCCCGCCGGCGGGCAGCTTGAACTCGATGCGCGCGACGAAGTCCTCATACTCCCGCGCAGTGTAAATGGTTCCGCCCTGCCCCGGCTTGCAGCGAATCGCCTCTTGAACGATCTCGTAATTCTCCAGCGGCCCGGCCCATCCCTCGAAGCTGCGGCCATTGAATGCCGGCTGAAAACCGCGCGCGCCGTGAGAGCCCAGAATCTTGTTCGCCTCCTCCGCGCCGATTTCCCGGATGAAGACGTTCCGCCATCGGATCTCGCCCCCGTGCGTTTGCAATTGTATGGGCCCCTTCGCCGGAACCGGCACCTTGCGGTCGTAGTAATTCTCCAGAATGGCGTGATCCACCACCTTTTGGCCGTTCAACCAGATGCTGACGCGCGAACCGACCATCAGGATGCGAAACTGGTTCCATTCCCCAAACGGCTTGTCGGCTTTCACCAGCGGATCCTTGCCCGGCGCGCCCGGACTGTTGTTCCACAACCCGCCGGAACCCTTGTCGGCGCCGATGTTGAACTTCTCCCGCTCCGTGTAATCCCAGATTTGCACCTGAGGCACGCCGCGCAGATAAATGCCCGAATCGGCCTTCGGCACGGTCCGGTATTCGAGCAGCAACTCGAAATCGCCGAAATCTTTTTCCGTGGTCGCGTAGGCTCCATGTCCATCGTTCACCAGTTCGCCATTCTCGACGGTCCAGTGTTCGCGCATCGATTTCGTCCATTCCGCGATCTTCGCCTTCCGATCGGCCTCGGACATCGCAAGAAGTTTGCGATGGTCGAAGGTGTCCCCCCCGCGCCAGCCGGACAGGTCACTGCCGTTGAACAGCGCCTTGAAGCCGGGCGGCGGTTCGTTCTGCGCCACGAGGGCCTGGCTGGTGGAAAACGCCAGCGCGCACACACAGGGAAAAATCAGGGATTTCACGAACGACAAACGCGGGATCGAAATGGTCTTCATAAGTTCAGGAGTGATGAGGCTTGGTACCGCTTTTGAACGCCGCGGTCAACCGATGAAAATTACCCGTCAAGCTTGCGCGGGAAAGCACGCGCGCCTCAACCCGCCCGTGGAACGGGAACCATGGCGCGACAGTCCGCCTCCTGTCAGCCAATGCGGAAGCGGGTGAAAATGAGCCTGCGCATTTTTCGTCCGTACGGCCGGAAAACCTGGACTTTTGACATTTGGCTGGCTCGCTTTACCGCAAACTTTACCGCCAACTTTACCGCCAACTATCCTCGCGTTTGCAACGTCACACGCCGAGTCGGGAGGTGAATCCGATGGTGGCTCACCAGAAGCTCAAGGTCTATGGCCTGGACCTGCGCGTCAGCAAAACCGAATGGGATGCGGAGCCACGACCCGCGGGCAATCACTCAGCCCGCGACGTGTGGATGCCGCGAGCTTTGTCCGGAAGCCGCCCGGAGTGGATTCCAACAATTCGCGGTAAAGATTGGGGTAAAGTTCAACCCCCTGGCTGAAATGTCCAAACTCCTCTCCTCAAAACCGGCGCGACACGCTGGCCGTGATGACGTAATCGGCGAACGCGGCATCCCCATGGCGGTGGATGCCCGTGTCGCTGGTCCAGCGTTTGTCGGCCACACTCTGCTGCCGGTTTCGATACACCGCCACCGGCGCGCTCACATTGAAGAACCAGTGGTTCTTCGCCAGACTCAACCCCGGCTCCACCGCTATCGCGTAACCGGGCCGGCGGAATCCGTCATTCTCGCCGATGGCATCCCTTACGGGAATCCCTTCGATGCGTCCGCCCAGACTCAAGGTCAGGCCCCACTCCGGCCACAGCAGATAGCTCAGACCCGCACGTCCGAGGTATTGGTCCGTTATGGACATGACCTGTTCGTGGGGATTCCTGCGCGGCCGACCGGTCGTGGTGCTCGCGCCGTTCTCGTTCTCCGGATTGAACAGATAGAAACCCTGAACATACCCGCTGGTCCGCGGCATCAATTCCATAAACCCGAACAACTCCGCGCTGAACCCGTATCCCCCGTCCCCCGGTTGAATCGATTGATCCACCGTTCCCCGGATCGGCATGTTGTTCGTGTAGAAAGTGTCCGTGGCGTCGTATTCACCGGTCGGAAATTTCGGACCCAACCCCAGCGAAAGATTCCAACGGGGCATCTCCACAGGATCCAACACCCAGGCATAGGCCCCGAGCCTCACGTCACCGATGCCGGAAGCGCGCGACATGCGCCGTCCGGATCCCGGATGTTCGTATAAAGACGACCGCTCGGAATACACAAATGGCACCGTCGCCCCCACGCTCCATCGGGGCGTGATCGCATACAGCACACTCAAGTCGAAAAAGTGGGAATCATTCACCACCTCCGTGCCAAATTCCTGCCGCTCCTCCTCCTCCTCGTCTCCACGAAAATGACGGTCCGAATACAACCATCGATAGCCAACGGACACCTGCCAGTCGCCACCCATCAGATACCCGCCATCCACATGCTGTTGTCCTCCGGCGACGGTGGCCGATCCATGGAACGGACAGGCGCTTCCCCCCCGAATGGCGATACACCCCTGGCCGAATAACGGGAGTTTCCCGGCCACCACCGCGATCACCACCAACAGAAACCATCCCGGAGAGAACCACGGGTCAGGAGCGCAAGTCCCAGTTTTCATAGACGTTTGGGTCGCCCGGGGAAATAGACATTTTGACCTCAAGCGAAACGTCTTTGGGGGCGAACCGCTGCCCTTCAGGGGTGAACCGCACCCTGGATGTCGTGGATCTCCTTGCGTATGCCCGAATCAACAAGCCGATTGGCGGACGGAGACCGGCCCCCAACCGTCCCTGTCGGCATCATTTCAACCATTGCTCGATCAACCCATCAGCCCGGAAGAATGTCCACGCGGGCTAGCGCGTACGGCTTGAGTTGAAGTTCGATCTTCGCCGACACGGACTCCTTCGTCTCACCCGGTTCCTGATGAAACGCCTCCGGCTCCAGCATGGCGCGTTGCGCGTTAGTCTCGTCCAGATAACGCACGTTCGCGCGGCACGAACCGGTCTTGATGCGCACCTCCTGCGGCTCGTTCAAAAAGTTCGCCACCAGCACCCGTCGCGCGCCCTTCGCATCGACCAACGTCAGCCCCTCCGTCTGCAAGGGATGACTCGAATGCGTGGGATAAATCCGGTCATACCCCGCCACGTCCGCGAACACGTGATACATCGGAAACACCGCGCCCGGAATCGATGGGAATAAACCTGGCACCGGCGAACCGTCCTCCGTTTCCATCACCCCGCGCCATCCGCTCGTTTCGTAATAGGTCACGCTGTGAAGATTCCCGGCCAACGCCAGTCGCGCCAGGCTCCCCAACGTCCAGCCCGCTCCAAACAACGATATCTGCCTGGGATCCACCGAAGCGGGAAGCCGCGAGCCCTTGTCCTTTCCGGGCGCATAAGATTCCAGGGGATCGTTCGCATCCCTGCGCGGACGAAGCGTGACCGGAGACACCACGACCGCCTGTCGGCAGAATTGCCCCGTACTCTCCACCGTCGCCGCCTGTCCACTCAGATTCTCGACCATCGTCAGATCATCGAAGGCATGCACCTGCGGATTGACCGAATAACACGGGAGCGCCGTCGATTCCTCAGGCGGACGATTCCGGTTCAGATCCGCAAAAAACCCGCTGGATCCCGCCGCGATGAGACTGTGCACGCCAGGACCGGCCAGTTTCTTCCGGGCGAGCCGGATCGATTCCTCGTTCGAGGTCGTTTCCCCTTCACGAAAGATCAGCCACAGAAGGATTCGGGGCCGCGCCTCGTTCACCACGGCGGACAGCGCATCCAGTTCCTCTTCTGCCCGGTCCCCAAGGAATACCGCAACGTGCAATCCCGCTCCGATGGTCGCGGCTTCGGCTGCCGCCCGCCGGAACCGTTCGGCCCAGCCGTCCCTCGATGGATGGATGTCCACACGCAAATGACTCAACCGAAGGTTCCGCAATCG
>DATKEE010000107.1:0-11803 GCA_035544555.1 Candidatus Methylomirabilota bacterium | reverse complement strand
GGTGCGGGGTTGAGTCGCGCGGGCAGGCTGGCCGCGCTCCGATGGGATCGCTGTCGCCTATTGCGGGGCGTAGCGGGCGATGTAGCCGCCGCCGGCACGGAGGTCCAGCGTGAGTGAGTCGCTGTTCGAGGCGCGTCCGTTGACGATGCGAACGGCTGCCGGATCATCGGCGTGATCGTGGACTTCGAGGGTCTGATGGGCGCCGTTGCCGAGGAAGTCGAGGGGAACGCGCACGTTGTTCGAGGAGGGCCCGTTCATGATGGCGAGGAACCAGGTGTTGCCGGATCGGCGGGCGAAGGCGGCGAGTTCCCCGATTCGCGAAGGGGGCAGGACACGGGTTTCGTCCCAGACGGCGGGGATGGCCTTGATCATGTTCACTGCCGGGTGATTGAGCAGGGTTTCGGGGTGGGCGGCGTAGGTGAGGAGGGGTTCATCGAAGATGGCGGCGCTGGCGATCTGGTGGGTCCAGGTGGTGTCGCCCCGGCGTTCGCCAAAATGCACGGGGGTGTAGTCGCCGTGTCCGGCGAGGTAACGGGTGAAGGGCAGGGTGGTGTTGTGGGAGGCGCGCGCGCGGAGCCGGCTGGATTCCATGCCGCGGACGCTTTCCCGGATGAGTTCGTTCGGCCAGGTGCGGGGTTCGCCCGTGGGTTTGTTGGAGCCATGGAAGTTGACCATGATCCGATGGCGGGCGGCTTCCTCGAGCAGGGCGGGGTAAAGGTCCACGATTTCGCGATGTTCGTGGTCGAAGAAGTCGATCTTGGCGCCGGCGACTCCGAGGGATTGGAGGCGGGAGAAGAATTCCTTGCGGGCCTCGGGGGTGCGGAGTTCCCGGGAATGACGCCAGAACCAGAGGCCGACGCCGTGCTCGCGGGAATAGTCCACGAGGTCGCGAAGTTCCTCGTCGCTCCAGCGCCGCCAGAAGCCTTCGATGACGTGGTGTTCGAAGCCGAGTTCGCCGGCCCAGCGGCTGAAGTTCTTGATTCCATCGAGGCTGCGGTCGCCCCCATCGAGGTAACGCCAGACAGCGCGACCGGGTTTGATCCAGCCGGTGTGGAGGCCATCGGGGAATAGTTCAGGATCGGGCGGCGGGCAGAGATTGTGGATCACATCGGCGTTGACGAGGGTGTTGAGGTCGGGGCCGACAAGGATCACGCGCCAGGGGGATAGGATGGCGCCGCGGATGGCGGCAGGCTGGGAGAGACGTTCGATGTCGTCCTCGTAACGGAGTTCGAACGGGTAGGAAACGGGATGCTTGTGGCCGAGGCCGACTGAGAAGCCGCGCCGGCCGTCGGCCTGGAGGGCCATGCCTGAGTAATTGACCAGGGCGGCTTCGGTGATGGAGGCGTAGCCGTTGTCGCCGGGCAGTTTGAAGGTGACTGGAGGAGCGGCCCAACTGCCGTCATCGATGTCGGCGATGTCCTTGCGGTCATGGACGGCCTCGTAGTGACCGCCGAGGCCGTGGTACCAGACAGTGCTGCCGGCCGGGATGAGAAAACGGGTGGATTCATCCGGAATGCGGGAACGATCCGGTTCGCCGGGAATGAAGTGGCGGAAGGCGAGGCCGTCGTTGAAGACGCGGGCTTCGAGCGTGAACGAGGTGCCGGAGTCGGTGTGGCGGAGGGTGAGGGAGGCGCCGTGGCAATGGTTGGTGGCTTGGGAATGCACGCCGCGCCACGGGTAGGTTTCGTTGATGTCGTATTTCTCAACGGCTCCCGGTTCGACGGCGTCGGTGAGGGGGGTGTCGTCGATGGAGAAACTGAGCGGGGAGAGTTCGATCAGGGGCTGGCCGCGGAAGGTGGCCTGATGGTGCAATTGGCCCTCGCGAGTGAGGATCTGGAGGCGGACGTTGCCGTCGGGGCTTTCGAGGGTGAGGAGGTCGGCGGCCAGGCCCGGGGAGTTGGAGAACAGGAAGCCGAGCAGGGTGAGGATGCCGGTGAGCGGGAATCGGGGGTTCATGGACGATTCGTGGCTGATGCGCGCGGGAGTTCCTTCAGGCGCAGGTTGCGGAAGCGGACTTCCATGGGTTCGGTGCGGTCGCCAACCCCGTGGACCTGGAGGCCGATGAAGCCGGAGAGGGTGCGGTCGTCCTTGAGATCGGCGGCGGGGACGCCATTGAGCCAGGTCCGGATGGCGGCCTCGTGGCATTCGATGCGGAGGCGGTTCCATTGGCCCGCCTTGAAGGCCTGTCGGGCGGGTTCGTTGTTTCTGAGATTGTTGAGCCAGCTTCGTCCGCCTTCCTCCTGAATGCCGGCGGTCCAGGCGCGGTCGGAGGGATCGATTTCGACCTGGAGCCCGTGGACGCGACGGGGGGCGACCTTGATGGCGCGTCCTTTCCATTCGAACTCGGTGGGGTGATCGAAGGCGTGGCTTCGGATCTGGACGCCGGAATTGAGCTGGTCGTGGACCTTGAATTCCAGTTCGAGGATGAAGTTGCCGTATTCCCGTTCGGTGCAGAGGAAGGAATTGGGGGTGTTGGGGACGGAGGTGCCGATGATCTGGCCATCTTCGACGCGATAGCGGGCTTTGCCGCCATGGACCACCCAGCCATCGAGGGATTCGCCTTTGAGGAGGGGGGTCCAAGCAGGGCGCGGGTTTGGGCTTTTGACCCATTGAATGCTTTGCCGGATCAAGCGGCGGTAATTTGGATCCTTGAAGGCTTCCGGGCCGTGTCCGGGTTGGATGAAGACGACGCGGGATTTTTGTTCTGTGCGCGCCCATGCCAGGGGGTTGCCGCTGCGCTCGTGAGGGGTGGTGAGCAGGGGGGTGACATCGGCGTTGACGCGGTAACCCCAGTAGATTTCATCGTGCAGGATGAAGTCCCGGAGGCCGCGGGTGACGGGATGATCGCGGGCGGCGATAACGACGGGAATATCCACGTCGTGTTCGTAACCGAGGGCCTCGGTGACGACGCCCTTTTGGTCCTGAGGTTCGGGGTAGAGACCGCCAATGACGCGTTCGTAGTCGGGCCAGTTCTGATGGGAGACGATCGCGTGATGGAGAACGACCAGGCCGACGCCGTGATCGAACAGGGAGAGGAACCGTTCCTTCCGGGAGTCGGTGACGCGTTGAACCATGTCGTAGAGGATGACGACATCGTGGTCGAGGAGGTCCTCGCGGTCGTAGGCGTCTCCGGCATCCTGGTGGCGGGCCTCGATGAAGGTGATGTCCGGGATGTTCCGGAACAGATCGAAGAAAGGTTCGCGTTGGAAGCCGTGTCCACCGGTGATGATGAGGACGCGGGTTGGGGATTCGGCACGGGTGGGGAACGTCGCGCCGGTGAGCGAGAGGAGCAGACAGAGGAGCAGGGAGGGGGTGATGGGAACGGTCATGATTCGCATGGAGTGGGCGAAAACAAACAATTGATCCGGTGGAAGATCAAGCCAGACGTCAGGGTGGGGAGCGATTCACCAAGAGCCGCCGGACCGAAGGGTCCGGCGGCCAGCCATTGAATCACGGATGGACAATCGCACTTGCATGTTCACTGCTAACCCTGACGCGGTCCGGTCCGTGGTTCGGCTTTTGGTGGATCGCGGTGACTATGGCTGAGGGCGGGTGGTAAAAACCATTGAACGTTTGTTCTATGCGCGGGCGGGAGTTCCGCCGGGCTGGGAGGGTTGGAAGTGGAGAGGGCCGGGATGGTTTCAAGGCGGCGGAGATTCGGAGGTCGAGCTCAGTGACCTTGACTCCGGCATCTTGTCCGGGCGGAGGGAGGCAGCGATCCACGCGGACTAGTCGTGGCCGAGAAATTTGACGACGGCTTCGGTGCGCGAGTGGACGTGGAGCTTTTCATAGACCGCGTGCAGGTGGGCCCGGACGGTACTCATGCTGATGCCGAGTTGATCGGCGATTTCCTTGTAGAGAAAGCCCTTGGCGAGGAGGGCGAGAATTTCGTGTTCGCGGACGGTGAGGCTTTGGACGTCGGAACCGGGGGCCTGGACCTGTTGGAAATAATTGACGACCTTGCGGGCGATGTGGGTGGACATGGGGGCGCCGCCATCGTGGACCTGTTCGACGGCCTGGATGAGTTCGGAGGCGGGCATGTTTTTGAGGAGATAACCGCTGGCGCCGGCGCGGAGGGATTCAAAGATGAGGTCGCTGTCCTCGTAGGTGGTGAGCATGAGGATTTGGACGTCTGGCAGCAGGTGTTTGATGCGGGCGACGCACTGGATGCCGCTGATGCCGGGGAGATTGATGTCCATGAGGACGACATCCGGGGCGTGCCGGGCGAGGTGTTGGACGGCGTCCTCGCCAGTGGGGTGGGTGCCGACGCAGCGGAGGCCGCGGGCGCGTTCGAGGAGTTCTTCGAGACTGTCCCGCGTGCCGCGGTCGTCCTCGACAATGGCGACTTTGATGGGCATGGGCCGGTGGCTTGTTCCGGGGAGGCTCCCCGGAATACGGGTGGAGAGCAATTGAACGAATGTTCGACCCGGAACGGCCTTCGGGTGAGGGGGGGAGGCGACGGGCAGGGGTTTTTTCACGGAGAGAGGTGGGTGGCGGCTCAGTTGTTGTGGTGGGCGGGTCTGCGGGACCAGGGCAGTTTGATGGTGAGGGTGGTCCCCGCATCCGGGCGGCTTTCGATGGTGCAAACACCGCCGATTTCGTCCACGCGCTGGCGCATGTTGTGGAGGCCGTCGGCGCCATTGGACGCGTGGGTCTCGGTGAATCCGCGGCCATTGTCCTCGATGGAGATGTGGAGGCCGTCGGAACCGGCGTGAACGCGGAGCCACACCTCGGTGGCGTGGGCGTGCTTGACGGTGTTGTGCAGGGCCTCCTTGATGACGAGGAAGAGGTTGTGACGCACGTCGGTGGAGATTTCGCGGGAGGGAGGAGTGGCTGGAAAATCGAGGCGGCAGCGGATGCCGGCCACGCGGAGGTAATCGAGCGCGAACTGGCCGGCATAATCGATCAGATGGGCCAGGGTGTCGTTCCGTGGATTGACGGCCCAGACGATTTCGTCGAGGGACTTGATGGCCTGGCGGGCGGTGCCGGAGATCTGGCGGATGCGTTCACCGGCCCTGGCGGGCGCGTCGCGGTCCTGATCGGCGAGTTCACCGAGCAGCGCGATCTGGGTGAGATTGGCGCCGAGGTCGTCATGGATATCCTTGGCGATGCGCGCCCGTTCCCGGTGGAGGGCGGCCTGGTGCTCGAGGTGGAGCATGCGGAGGTGAAGGCGGCGGAACGAGACGTAGCGGACGATGGCAACGACGCCGAGTGTGAAGAGGGCAATGATGGTGACGCGGAACGACGTGGTCTGCCAGAAAAAGGGAAGGACGGCGAATTGGAACGTGGCGCCCGCGTCATTCCAGATGCCGGCGTGATTGCAGCCGATGACCTCGAAGCGGTAGGAACCGGCGGGCAGGCGGGAATAGGAGGCGAGGCGTTGGGTGCCGGCTTCCACCCAATCGTTGTCAAACCCGTGCACGCGGTAGCGGAAATGGACGTTCTCAGGAGCCGTAAAACTGAGGGCGGTGAAATGAATGTCGATCTTCCGATGGTCGGGTGGCAGCCGGAGGTTGCCGGAGGAGGAGCGAAGGTCGGGGAGACCGGCGACATTCTCCTCCCACAAGGGGGATTGGCTGGAGTAGAGAGCGGTGGTCTGGTTGTCCACGAGCACGCGTTCGATGGCGAGTGGCGGGGGATCGGGATTGTCGTGGAGGCGCCGCGGGTGGACCCGGGCGAGGCCGGTTCGCATGGGAAACCACAACTGACCTGTGCGACTCCGGAAGGCGCCGGGATAGAAATCGAAGTTGGCCTGGAGACTGGGCAGCCCCTCTCCGCGTCCGTGCACGACGGAACGAACGTTGAGGGTGGGATCCTCCATGGCGCGGGCCAACTCGTCGAGTTCGACGCGAAAGATCCCGCGATTGCCGGCGAACCAGAGCCAGCCCTGGTCATCGGCGGCGATCTGGGAAATGTAAGCGTCGTGAAGTCCCCGCGAGGGTTCCACGCGCGCGAACCGGCCGTCCTTCAAGCGCCCGATCCCCCAACCGGCATAACCGATCCATAACGCGCCGTCGTCGGTCGCGTACAGGCAACGAATGGAAACGGGCCGGGAGGGTGACGTGGCTTTCGGAGTGACCCGGCCATCGGGATCGATGCCCAGCAACTGCCCTTCCGCGGTTCCGACCCAGATGGTGCCATGGACGTCTTCGGCCATGGCGCGGATGGAACGGGCGGGTTGTGGAAGGGCGATGGTGTGGAAACGGCCGGCATTCAGCCTCTGCACCTGGTTGGGTGAGTCGGTTCCGATCCAGAGGTCACCGGCGGAACTGACGAGGAGGGAACGGATGGAATCGCTGGCGAGGCCGTCATCGAGTCGCCAGTTGGCGAAATCGTCGTCCTGAAGCCGGAACAAACCCTGGTGGCGGGTGCCGATCCAGACTTCGTCGTTTGATCCGGCGGTCACGCAAGTGGCCTGGGTGCCCGGCCAGTGTTCATTTCCTTCCAGCACCTGCCAGCCAGCCTGCCCCCCGTGTGCCACGATTCCATTCTGCGTCACGATCCAGATGGTTCCTCCGGAATCTTCACAGACCGAAAGGATCGATTCGGAAGGCAAGCCGTCCTCCACGCCGATGAGTTCCACGGTTTTTGGGCGAAGCCGGTTGAGGCCGCCACCGGCGGTGCCGGCCCAGACATTGCCTTCGCCATCCTGGGTGATGCAGGTGATCTCCTGCTGGGAGGTTTCGACGTGTTCGAAGCCGGTGTCGCGTTGGTGACGGAAAAGGCCGGCGCCCGAAGTGCCAATCCAGATCGCGCCGGATCGATCTTCAAACAGCACCCGGGCGGTTTGCCTTCTGCGACCGACGGGAATGCGTCCGATTTCCTCGAGGGGACGGCCCTCCTCGTAGCGAAGGAGCGTGACACCGGAGGCGATCCAGAGATGCGGCCCGTTGCCGGCCGCGATGCGAACCGGGGTGTGATCGAGCTGGATCAGTGGCTCGAATTGACCGTCGTGGAAGCGTCCGAAGTGGCGGCCCCTGGCGAACCAGAGTCGGCCCCGGGCATCCATGGCGAGATCGCAGCCGCCTCGTTCCGGCAGGCCGTCGTGGGCGTCGAAGAATTGGAACCGGCCGTTCTGAATCCGGCCGACGGCGCCGTTTTCGTACGCCAGCCAGATGGAGTCGGTGGGATCACCGAGAAGCCGGGTGATGGGGAGGTCGGGGAGGCCGTGGTCGGCGGTGAAGGTTTCGGCGCCTTGAGGGCGGATGCAAACGACGGGGCCGCGGTCCATGCCGAGCCAGAGGTGGCCGTGGGGATCGAGATGCATGGCGCGCACGACCCGGTTGGGGATGCCGGAAATGCCTGCGGGGGAGAACTCGAGGAATTGGTCGCCGTCAAAGCGGGCGAGGCCGCCGAGGGTGGCGACCCAGAGATAGCCGTCGGAAGTCTGGGTCACGCCGGACACGGTGTTGTCCGGGAGGCCGTGGTCGGACTGCCAGGCGCGGGCGAACCAGGCGGATGCTCCGGCGGCGACGGACGAGGTGGCGCTGGAGCATCCGATTAGCACGGCACAAAGCCCGGCGCCGATCGGGCGCATCGACAGGGAGAACACGCCTTCTTAATCCAACTTTAAGGGGGCTGTAGCAAGACCAAAGCGGCGAATCCGCTGTGCTCCATCGCCGCACTCCAAAAAGTCGCCGACATCGCGCGGTGCATCCGAATCTCGCGCCGGCGTTTTGGAGTGCGGTTGTGGGCGTTAGCCCTCCACCGCTTTGGGATCGTTCTCACGGATTGATGGGCATGCCAACGATGGAATTGTAGAAGGCGATGATGCCATAGATGTGGACGCGGTAGCCGCTTTCTTCCGATTCCGTTCTATAGATTCCCTCAATGTGCGGCGAGCCGTTCAAGGCTCCGGGAAACTTCAAGCGCCCTCCCAGTGCCGCGTTGGCCGCTTCACTCGCGCGCCGGTTCAGTTCGTCTATGGAGTATTCCTCGTAGGGAAGAAGGAAATTCGAGTAGGTGTCTCCGGACGGCGTTTTGGCGATCACCTCGAAGGACTCGCGATTGCTGGCTTCCTCCAGGTACTCTGCCGTGAACTGCCGCGTGTTGGAAACCAATTGAAGCTCATCGAATCCCACCTTCAGTCCAATGTCCTCACCGCGTTCAGGAAGGATGCAGATGAGGTATTGATGGAATTCGTCTCCGACAGTCTTCTTGTAATGGAGGAACACGGGAGTAAAGCCTTCGAAAAAGACATCGAAAGGCACCGTCACCACACCCTGCCACGCGCCGTAACGCGCCTTGGTCAGATTGAAATAACTGTCAACCCAAAAGCCGTCGCGAGTGGGATAATACGGGTGATCGTCGTAGCCCTCGTCCCACGAATCGGGATCGCCCTCTTCCATGTCGAGGTGCAGGTCGAAGGATTTGAGGTAGCCGATGGACAACGTCAGCATCGCGTTGGTCGTCCAACCGAATGGAGGCGACGTTCCGTAAACGCCCGGGCTGGGATGCGAACCGGTTAACAGCACGTTCTCTTCGTCCTGCTCCCAGACGTCGGTGTCGAGAAGGACGTCCACGTCCCGCAACAGTCCCTGACTGACGCTCCGTCCGGTGACCGGTGTGTCGGGGTCCACCTTGACGGGTGAGATGGCAGTCAAAACCGGATCGAATTCATCTGTTTCGGGATCCAGGCGGCCGTTGCCATTGTAGTCGTAGCGCGAATACGTCTTCTCGATCAACGGCGCGTCGGTTCTGGAGCCGATGTTGTAGGGGGTGGGGTGGGGAGGTGAAACGGCCTGATTGAAGACCAGACCGTCGAAGTTCAGGTCGCGTTTGAAATGCGCCGGTGGCCCGTCCAGGTAATCCGCTTCGTCGTTCACTTGCAGCCAGGCATCGCGGAAGACGCGGAAATCCTTCATGTTGACCACGCCATCGCCCCTGCGACCGTCCGGTGTGTGAATGGCATCGGGATCCTCGGAGAAATCCATCAGCTCCTGACGGAGATTGCCGTCGAGCGTGCCGTCGTCCACATCCACCAGGGCGCGTTGCAGGTCATGCTTGCCGCGCAACAGATCGATGGCCATCGCGGCGGCGTATCCGTCAACGAGGTTCGCCCGATCGCCTGATTCGACCTCATGCGTGGTCTGGTCACTCATGAGGAGCGACTTGATTTCGTGGATGGTCAGAGATGGATCGAGCGACCAAAGGAAGCTCGCCAGCCCGGCGACCAACGGCGCGGAGAAGGAGGTGCCGGACCAGTTGAGGCCATAGAGGGTGGTTGTCGGGCCTTTGAGCACGGTGACATGGGTGCCTCCTGCGGACACAGAATCTCCAAGTCCCGAGCGATCGTAGTTGGAGGACGGGCGAGGCTCTCTGGACTCCGCGACATTCTCGACCGTGATGAATTGAGGAACGATGGAGTTTAGAAACAGGCGACACGCGATGTTCGCCGGCGGACTGCCGTGCCGCGCGTCCACACCCAACTGGTTCTCATTTCCCGCCGCGCAAACGATCAGGTAATTGGTGTTCGCAATTCGGCCATTCAGACGCTCGAACGAACGAGCCCAGAATTCTCCCGCCGCATCCGCCCAGCGCAGTTCGCTGTCTGTCGGTGAACTGGTGTAGTCGATTCCAATCGAGTAATTGATGACCTTTGGCGGTGTCTGGCTGCTCAAGAGAGCGGCCATCTGTTGAAGATCAACGCTCGTCCAACTCAGGCTGGATGATGTGCGGAAGGGAATCCCTCTCACCCGATTCGGCAGCGGCGTGACTCCCTGGATGCCCCGCGTGTCATTGAGCGCCGCGATCACGCCGAGGACCGCAATGCCGTGGTCGTAGTCATCCTGCACGAGGGCGCTGTTGAAGGCAGGAACCAGCACCACATTGGTTTCCAGATCCCGGTGCGGATTGAATGCAAACTCGAGTACGACCACATCGTGGCTGCCCAGAGCGGCCTTCTGCCGATGGCCGTAATCCAGCCAGTTCCATAGCTGGGGAATCCGGGACATCTCGAAAGCGTTGTTGCCTCCCTGACCCAGGCCCATGGCCGTTTCCTCCCAGGTCCATTTCAAAGGCGGCCTCTGCGTTCCCGCCGAATGCGCCTGGACGGTGGACTCCTCGATAATCTCCGGCCGGTTCAATCCAATGTTCAGCGACACGGCGTCGAACAAACCGCTGTCCCGCAGCCGATCCACCAGTGCGTCCAGATTGTCCACCGTTCCGATCGAGTCCAGGCGCAACACGCCGAGATCCATGATCGGCACCGTGCCGGCGAGGGAGAGACCTTCAGTCGCCAACAGTTCATTGAACTGCTCCACGGTCGTGGACTCGCCAAACGTCACCAGCACATGCCTCAGCGAAATTGGAAAGTTTGCGCCCATCCCCGTCTCCGCTTCGGCTTCCAGCGGCATCCCCATGTCCGGCAGGTGTTCCACGACCGGATCCGTTCCCGGCGCATTGAGAACAGGCAGAGGTTCGGGGTTGGGTGGCACCGGTTCGTAAGCGATCTGAAAGGCCGCCTGAGCCCACTCCGGGTTTACCTCCACAAGATACGTCGCCGTGTCTCCGTCGAAACTCACGGGCGGAAACGGTCCCGCAGGCTGCCAATCGAGAAGATTGGTCGTGACCAGAATGGAAAAGTTCTGGTTTGAAGGGGTGGTCAGTGTGAGATGAAGCTGCCCGGGTGAGATTTCCTGAAGCCCCCGGATTTCAATTTCATCTCCATCACCACCGGGCTGGGCCGGTGAAGACGACGTGCCAAGGAACAGGCAGAGGGCACAGATTAGAAAGGGAGCCGGAATGCGGGAAGAACAGCAGCGCATGATGGGAAGCAGGTGACCGCAGTTTCTCGAATGTGTCAACCCGGTGGCTGGCTCGGTTCATCACAGGGTGGATTGCCATTGGATACTCCACGCTCAGCTCCCGCGCCATGCCGGACAAAGCACACTCCTCCCAACAACTAGCCATTCATAAGAACTGACCCCTTTTGGCTGGCTTTTATGCCGGTGCGGGCGGTTTTGTTTGTGGCGGGTGGGAGGGGTGTGTAGGCTGCGCGCGACCTCGACCTCGACATGAGCTGGTATCGAAAACTGCACTGGCAAATCCTCCTGGGGCTGGTGCTGGGGCTTCTCTTCGGGATCATTGCCGCGGGGGCGGGTTGGTCGGAGTTCACCTCGGACTGGATCGCCCCGTTTGGAACCGTATTTCTCAATCTTCTCAAGCTGATCGCCGTTCCCCTGGTATTGACGTCGCTGATCACGGGGGTGGCGTCGTTGTCGGATATGAGGCAGCTCACGCGGATGGGGGGGAAGACCCTGGCGTTGTATCTGGCGACGACGACGGTGGCGGTGACGATGGGGCTGGTGTTGGTGAATTTGTTTCAACCGGGGCATCGGGTGCCGGAAGCGATGCGGGCTGAGTTGCAGGCGACCTATGCCAGCGAGGTGACGGGCAAGACCGAACTGGCGGAGATCACGCGGGAGCGCGGTCCGTTGCAGCCGTTGGTGGACGTGGTGCCGGACAACTTTCTGGATTCGGCGAGCAGCAATCAGAACATGTTGCAGGTGGTGTTTCTGGCGCTGTTTGTGGGGATTGCGCTGGCGCAGGTGTCACGGGAGAAGGCGGCGCCGGTGCTGGCGGTGTTTCAGGGTCTGACCGAGGTGGTGATCCGGATGGTGCATCTGATCATGTACACGGCGCCGATCGGGGTCTTCGCGCTGATGAGCGATACGATCACGACGCTGGCGGGGGACAGTCCGGGGCGGATTGCGAGCCTGTTTGGCGCGCTGGGTTATTACTGTGGCGTGGTGGTGCTGGGGTTGTTGCTCCAGACCGTGCTGGTGTATGGCGGGTTGCTGCG
>DATKEE010000106.1:0-6142 GCA_035544555.1 Candidatus Methylomirabilota bacterium | reverse complement strand
TTTTACCGGGTGGGAGTTCCGGACGAGGAGCGGGCGCGCCCGCAACGGCTGCTGTTGAGCGTCGAAATCACGCACGATTTCACCGCGGCATCCAGGCGCGACGATGTCAGGGCCACCATCGATTACCATGCGGTCGCGTGTTACCTGAGGGCGCTGGGGGAGGGGAGGGAATGGCGGTTGATAGAGACTGTGGGTGTGGAAATCGCCGAGTGGATTCTGCGCGAGTTCGGCGCCATGACTGTGACGGTCGAGGTCCGGAAATTCATCCTTCCGCAAACCCGCCATGTGGCGGTCCGGTTGACCCGCGAGCAGGCCGGGCGCTGATCCGAAAGGTTTGAATTTCCGAATGAGGAAACTCCGGTTTCTCCATCTCCGCCAAAGCATTCCGGCATCGCCATCCCGTTTCCACCCGCCCCACTTAATCCCGGAGCCCCCCCGCTGAGCCGAAATCACTCGCGACAATAAATGATGCGACCGCATCATTTATTGTCGCGAGTGGATCCGGGGCAATTCGGCGAAATCGATGGGTCAGCGCGCTGGTGTTTCGCGAGCGTTGGAGCGGAACGCGACCAGGGCCCGGTAGGACGCTACCAGGCAATTCCGTGGTCTTCGCCGTCGTTGCTGACGCCGCCTTGCAGTGTGCCGTGTTCCTGGTCGAAATAAATGGCGGTGATGGGGCCGGAGTTCCTGGGTTTGAATTCGAGCCGATACCCCATGCGTTCCAGTTCCCGCCGGACCCAGGAAGGCACCTCGTCGGTCAGGGTCAGGAGGCCCGGTTCGGATTCGTGATCCCCGAACGAGCTGTACATCTGATGGTTCGTGATGTTCGCGGCTTCACTGGCTTCCTGCACCGTCATCCCAAACTCGACCATGTTCAGAAAAAACTGGAGAAGGTTCTGATCCTGGGCGTCCCCGCCCTGAACGGAGAAACAAAGAAATGGACGCCCCTCCTTCAACGCGAGGGTGGGGGTGAGCGTGACTCGCGGTCGCTTTCCGGGGGCGACCACGTTGAAGGGGTTCTCCCGTTCATCGAGGACAAAACTCTGCATGCGCTGGCTCATGCCGATTCCGGTTCGGCCGGCAATGCAGACCGGCAACCACCCGCCACTCGGGGTGATGGACACCGCCCAGCCTTCGGCGTCCGCCGCCTGGATGGACGTCGTCCCCGCAAGAAACGCGGCATCCGCACGGGCACGGGCTTCCGCGCCTCTTGCGCCTTCGGCACGATTTCCCCGGCGGTCCCGGCCCCATTGTTCGAGCAGTTCGAGATGGGGGTTTGTCGAATCCTGAAACGGGTAGGGATCGCCGGGTTTCACACGACGATCATTGCGCTCCCGGTCGATCTGTCCGCGGCGCTGGTCGGCATAGTCGCGGGACAGGAGTCCGCGGATGGGTTCGTCGGGCGGGAAGGAGGGATCGCCGTAGTAGAAATCACGATCCGCGAAGGCAAGGTTCATCACCTGGTAGAGGGTGTGGATGTAGCGGGCGCTGTTGTAGCCCATTGCCTGAAGGTCGAGGGGTTCCAGCAGATTCAGCATTTGAAGGAGCACGGGACCCTGTGTCCAGGTGGTGAGTTTGTAAACCTCGATGCCCTTGTAGGTGGTTTGCACGGGGTCCTCGAGCTTGACCCTCCACGCGGCGAGATCCTCAAGCGTGTGGAGTCCGCCCTGTTCGCGCGAACCGCGGACAAATTCCGCGGCGATGTCTCCCTGGTAGAAACGGTCCTGGGCGGCAAGGATGGCGGCCTTGCGATCCATTCCGCTCTCAAGCGCCCTGGTTTCGGCCTCGACGAGTTTGCGGAGTGTTTCGAGCAGATCGGGCTGCCGGAAAACCTGGCCGGTGACCGGGGCGCCTCCGCGTCCGTCATGCGAGAGGAACAATTGCCGCGAGTAAGGCCAGTGACGGAGCAGGTTTCTGCCGTTCTCGACCTTGCGCACGAACCGGGCTTCCGCAGGATAACCTTCGGCCATTTGCATGGCCGGTTCGAGAACTTCGCGAAGGGAGAGCGTTCCGAACTCGGCGAGCAGGGTCATCAATCCGCCGGGAGTGCCGGGCGTAATGGCGGCGAGGGGGCCTTCCCCGGGAGGATATTGAAAACCCTGGCGTTTGAAGAAATCAGCGGTGGCTCCCGTCGGCGCGACGCCGCACGCGTTGATGCCGGTCACCTTCCCGGTTTCCGGATGGTGGACCAGCGCCTGCGTTTCGCCGCCCCAGCTCAAGTCGTCGAACATGGTGCACGTCGCGGCGAGCATGGCGCAGGCGGCATCGATGGCGTTGCCGCCCCGTTCGAACATTCTGGCGCCCGCGGTGGCGGCGAGGGGTTTGCCGGTGATGACGATCCAGTGGCGGCCGTGGAGGATGGGTTTGTGTGTCTGGGGGATGGCGGGGCAGGGGACAAGGAGCGCGACGGTCAGGAGAAGCGGGAACCTGCGTGAGAGGCGGGATGCGTTCATGGGCGGGGCAAGGTTAGCGGAGTGACGCCCCGGATCAAAGCGTGATTCGGAGGACAATCCGGGATTGCTTTGGCGAACGGCTTGGGCGAGAAGGTGCCGGATGTCATCAATGCCGCCCGAGGTTCCGCCCGTCTCCCCGCCTCCTCTTCCATCGGAGAGGCTGGATCCGGTGGGTCGTAGCGAGCGCATCGCATCGTTGGACATCCTGAGGGGTTTCGCGTTGCTGGGGATACTGGTTGTCAACATGCGGATCTTCAGCGAGCCGGTGTACCTGATGGTCACGGATCTGGAATTTCATACCGGCGCGCTGGATCGCGGATTTCGGATGCTGATCAGCTGGTTTGCCGAGGGGAAATTCTACTCGTTGTTCTCGCTGTTGTTCGGTCTGGGAATCGCCATTCAGACGCGGCGTTCGGAGTTGGCGGGCATCCGAAGCACGAGCATCCTGAGAAGGCGCCTGGGCTGGCTGCTCGTGATCGGCGGCCTGCATGCGGTGTTCATTTGGGAGGGAGACATTCTGGTGATCTACGCGCTGCTGGGGTTCCTGCTGCTTCTGTTCCGGCGCTGCCGTCCGCGCAGCCTGGTCATCTGGGCGGTGGTGTTCCTGTTGATCCCGGTGGTTTTGAATGTGGGGGTGTTGGGATTGATCGTGGTGTTGCAGATTGTTCCCGGGACGGGGGACGCGGTGATGGAAGCACTGAGGAGTCAGGAGGCGGGATACGTGGCCATGGTGGAGCGGTCCTACGAGGCGTTCGCGCATGGCGATTGGGGGGACATTCAACGGATGCGGTTGCGGAGTCTGGCGTTCCTGTATTCGCTCGCGTTCTATTACGTGCCGGGGATTCTGGCCATGTTCCTGATTGGATTCGCGCTGGGAAAGGCCGGGGTGCACGAGCGTCTGGAGGCGCTCAAGGGCAGGCTCAGCCGCTACGGCTTCTGGTGCCTGGTACTCGGCCTCATTCTGAATGCGTACTACGCGAAGGTGCGCCTGACCAATGCTCCGAACGATCCGACCCTCGAGAACTTCGTGGCTAGCGTTGTGTTCACCTTCGGCGCGCCCCTTCTGGCCCTGGGCTACGCGGGTATCATCGCTTACCTGGCGTTGCGCCCAACCGTGCGGGATTGGCTGGCGCCGGTGGCGGCCATGGGACGCGTGGCATTGAGCCAGTATCTCCTTCAGTCGATCGTTTGCACCACGATCTTTTACAGCTACGGCCTGGGCTGGTATGGCAGGGTGGGTCCCGCCGGCACGACCGCGCTGGCACTGGCCCTCTACGCGGCGCAACTGGCGTTGAGCGCCCGGTGGACGCGCCGATTCCGATTCGGTCCTGCGGAATGGCTTTGGAGATCGCTGACCTACAAGCGATGGCAGCCCATGCGCCCGGAATACGACCTTGGCAGGCGGGGTGCCTCTGATACAGTGACCGGATGAAAACCACCCTCTGCATTCTCCTGGCCACCAGCCTGATGATCGTTGGTTGCGGCCGGCAGGATTCCGCATCCGGTTCCGGGGCAACCAACACAAATGCCTCGTCCAGCGGCAATCCCCTGACCGCCCCGGTCGATTACCTCGGCGCCGCGGTGAACGCCAAGAAGTCGTCCCAAGTGACGGTTCACACGACGTCACTCAACCAGGCCATTCGACACTTCGAGGCGGCCGAGGGTCGGACCCCGAAGGATTTGAACGAGTTGGTGAAGGCGGGGTTTATCAACTCCATCCCGGAGGCTCCCTACAACATGAAGATCACCTACGACGCCACGAAGGGTGAGGTGCAGATCGTCCCCAAGTGAACGGCCGCCTGGGCCCATCGAAGTCCAGGCATGACGTTTGAGAGTTTACCCAGCGCGCAATCGCATCCACCGGGTTCCGGCGATACGCGAGGGCCGCGCCGATTCCATCCCGTGGCGGCGGAGTCAACGACGCTCTGATTATCCGTTCCGGGGCAGGACGGCTGAGTCGCGCCCCAAATGGTTTCCTCGGGAATTGCACTCTCTCCATCGGCGGATTCGATTCCGATTTTTCGCTCGCCAAAGCCGACTTCGAACGGCAAAGAGTGGCGCCTCTTTTCATGAACGAACAGATCGTCATCCTGGACTTTGGATCCCAATACACGCAGGTCATTGCCCGGCGAGTCCGCGAGTGCAATGTCTATTCCACGATCCTCCATTACAACACCCCGGCCCGGAAGATCGCGGACCTCAAGCCTTCCGGAATCATCCTTTCGGGCGGACCATCGAGCGTGTATTCGAACAAGGCCCCGCTGCCGGACCCGGCTTTGTTCAAGATGGACGTGCCCATCCTGGGGATCTGCTTTGGACTGCAATTGCTCGCCCATTTCCTCGGCGGAAAGGTCGAGCCGGGCCTCAAGCGCGAGTATGGCAAGGGCACGCTGAGGATCACCGATTCCTCCTGTCCACTTTTTGCCGGCCTCCCCCGCAAACTCCAGGTCTGGAATTCGCACGGGGATCGTCTCACCAAACTTCCTCTCGGATTCAAGGCGGTCGCGGTGACCGAGAATTCGGACTTCGCGGCGATTGAGAACAGAACCCGCAAGGCGCATGGCCTTCAGTTTCACCCGGAAGTGGCGCACACGCCGCGCGGCAGGGAGATCATCGCGAACTTCGTGCGCAAGATCTGCCGTTGCGGGCGGAACTGGACCATGCGGCGCTACGCCGATGTGGCCATCGAGGAGATCCGCAAGCAGGTGGGCAAGGAACGGGTCATTCTCGGCCTCAGCGGGGGGGTGGATTCCAGCGTCGCCGCCGCGCTGCTCTCCAAGGCGATTGGGGAACAATTGACGTGCATTTTCGTGAACAACGGCCTGCTGCGCGGACGCGAGGCGAAGGTGGTTCGCGACGTGTTTGGCCGGCATTTCGCCGCGCGCCTGCAGTATGAGGATGCCTCGTCCCTGTTCCTTCGCCGCCTCAAGGGCGTGACCCATCCCGAACGCAAGCGGAAAATAATCGGGCGGACCTTCATCGAGGTGTTCCAGGCCGCCACCCGGCGCGCCGGCAAGGCCAGGTTCCTCGCCCAGGGAACCCTGTATCCGGACGTGATCGAATCCGTTCCCATCGGCGGCAATCCCGCCGCCATGATCAAGAGCCATCACAACGTCGGCGGGCTTCCCAGGAAGCTGAAGTTCCAGCTCGTCGAGCCGCTGAAGTGTCTCTTCAAGGACGAGGTGCGGCAGCTTGGCCTGGAACTCGGTCTCCCGAAGGAAATCGTGTTCCGCCAGCCCTTTCCCGGTCCGGGCCTTGCCGTGCGAATTCTCGGCGAAGTCACCCCGGCCCGCTGCAACATCCTGCGCAACGCCGACACCATCGTGGTCGAGGAAATGAAATCCTCCGGCTGGTATTACAAGATCTGGCAGAGCTTCGCCGTGTTGCTGCCCGTCCGAAGCGTCGGCGTGATGGGTGATGAACGGACCTACGATTACACCATCGCGATTCGCGCGGTGGAATCCCAGGACGGCATGACGGCCGACTGGGTGAAACTGCCGTTCGACCTGCTCGAAAAGCTGTCGAATCGCATCATCAACGAGGTCAAGGGCGTCAATCGTGTCGTGTTCGACATTTCCAGCAAACCGCCCGCGACCATCGAATGGGAGTAGGGGTCCGTTCAGAAACAGGGAGACGAATAAACCAAGATTCTATTCGTCAATTCAGCCTTCAGGTGATAGACGAATCCC
>DATKEE010000105.1:0-7696 GCA_035544555.1 Candidatus Methylomirabilota bacterium | reverse complement strand
TGAAGAGCCGGGTGCTCTCGTTGGTGAACGGGGAGGTGAACAGAAAGGTGTTGATGCCGATTCTCATAATGGATCACGGCGAGGCTAGTCGAACCCCTTGGGGTGTCAAAGGTTTTTGCCGTCCGCAACGGGCTCGGCGGGGGTAACAGGATCGGCGCTCCGGGCCTCGAGAAACGCCTTGAGATCGGCGGCGGACTTTTGGCCGAAACCGGGAATCGCGGCGATCTGCTCCACCGTGGCGGTCCGCAGACGCTGAATGGAGCCGAACTTCTTCAACAGGGCGGCCTTGCGGTTTTCGCCGATGCCGGGGAATTCATCGAGCAGGCTCTCGGATATCCGTTTGAGACGCAACTGGGCGTTGTAAGTGTTTGCGAAGCGATGGGACTCGTCCCGCACGCGCTGCAACAATTTCAACGCGCCGGAGTCGTGGCTCAATCGCAGCGGTTCCTTGTGTCCGGGCCGGTGGATCTCCTCGAATTCCTTGGCCAGTCCAATCGCGGGAATCCGCTCCAGCCCCAGCTTCGCCAGTTCCGAGATCGCCGCGTTCAACTGGCCCTTTCCACCATCGATCAGAATCAGATCAGGCAGGCGGAGCGGATCCGCGCCGCCCGCTTCGCCAGATGGATTGCGTGACTTTGCGCGCTTTTCGTTCTGCCCGTCGGGCGACTTGCGGGAATCTCCGCCACCTGTGTCACCGGCTTCGACGGATTCCCTCAGGAGGCGGGAGTAGCGACGGCGGATGGTTTCGGCCATGCAGGCGAAATCGTCCTGGCCGGTGACGGTCTTCATTTTGAACCGCCGGTAATTGGCGCGATCCGGCCGCCCGTTTTTGAAGCTGACCATCGAGGCCACGGCGAACGTGCCGCTGATGTTCGAGATGTCGAAGCCCTCGATCCGTTGCGGCGGGGCGGGCAATTCGAGAACGCGCCCCAGTTCGCCGAGATCGCGGGCGGGTTCGATGGCGACGGGGAGCTTGTAGGGAACACGCTCGAACCGCCGGGTGCGTTGGGTGGTCTGGCGCAGGTCGGACAGGAGATCGCGCAATTGCGCCGCCTTCTCGAAATCCAGCGCGGCGGCCGCCTGCTTCATGTCGGCCTCGATCTGGTTCTCCATCTCCGCGCATTCGCCGTCGAGGAATTCACAGGCGGCGAGGACCTGCGTCCGGTATTGTTCGCGCGTCACGTTGCCGATGCAGGGGGCGGTGCAGAACTTGAGGTTCGCGTAGAGGCAATGCTTGTAGTCGTGCTCGGTGGGATTCAAGGGACGGCAGCCGCGCAGATTGAACCGGTGTCGCACGAGGCTCAAGGTGCGCCGCAGCGCGCCCGAGTGGGCGAACGGACCGAAATACCGCGCGCCATCGTCCTGCTTGAGCCGCGTGAGCGTGAAGCGAGGGATCGGATCGTTCAGGTTGACCTTGATCAGGAGGAAACGCTTGTCGTCGCGGAAACTGACGTTGTAGCGCGGATGAAATTCCTTGATCAGACGTCCCTCGAGCAACAGCGCCTCCGGATCGCTGCGGACCACGTGAACGTCCAGGTCGTGGATGGCATCGACGAGCGCGTTGAACTTCAGGTCCCAGCCCATGCGGCGCGAGGACTGGAAGTATTGGCTGACGCGTTTGCGGAGATCGCGCGCCTTGCCCACGTAGATCACCGTCCCGAAGCGGTCCTTCATCAGGTACACGCCCGGTTTGTGGGGCAACTGGCTGACCTTGTTGCGAATGTGCTCCGTCGCGGGCATGGCGGTAATCTGATGCATCCCGGCCGGCGGGCAAATCGGAAACTGGAGCAGGCTCTATGTGGCCAGCCCGGGATTCTCCATGAACGCGTAACACAGCATGTGGCAGATCCCCATCTGCGCGTCCTCCACCCGGCCGTAATGGGTGTCCTCGATCACCAACACCTCCTCCGCGAGCGTCGCCAGCGGACCCCGTTTCCCTCCCACGAAGGCCACGGTATGCCGGCCGTGCTGTCGGGCCCACTCGACCGCCTTGATCAGGTTCGGGGAACTCCCGCTCACGCTCAACGCCAGCACGATGTCCCCCGGGCGGGCATGATTGATCAATTGCCGGACGAACACGTCCTCGTAGGCGTAATCGTTTCCGAGCGCGGTCATCCAGCTCACGTTGTCGTTCAGGGAATGGACGCGGAACCGCCGGTCGAGCTTGTCCGAGGCGCCCTTGCCCAGGTCGGTGGCGAAGTGGGAGGCATTCGCCGCGCTGCCGCCGTTGCCGAACACGAAGATCTGCCGGTCCTCCTTCAACGCGGCGCGCAACCGCTCGATCAACCGCGCCACGGCCTCGATGGGTATCGAATCGAGCGCCGCCTTCTGGTTGCGGAGGTAATCCTGGATCCACGGATTCATTCTGTCGCGACACTAGCAGGCCGGTCCACAGAGTCGAGGACCCGTTGTGAACACGGCGATCAGGGGCCAGGAGCACGGGATTCATCCCGCCCTGGAGTTTGGACATTTAGCCGGCCCAACTTTACCGCGAACTTTACCGCAAACTCTGCCTGCGTTTGTAACGTCACACCCCGGGTCGGGAGGCGAAGCCGTCCGGAGTGGATTCCACCCGTTCGCGGTAAAGGTAACTATTCAGGTGAAAAACCACGAATGGACACGAATTCACACGAATGAAGGCGAAGGCATCGGAACGCCGGTCTCCGACCCGGCTCGTGACGAATGCGAGGTATCACGCCGGGTTGGAGACCGGCGTTCCGTTCTACGCGAAGGCGGCGGTGAGGGCGGGATGGATATTCCAGGAACCCCCTCGACCCCTCGTCAGTCCGCCAGTGTTAACCAGGCAATCGTTCGGTTCAGAATCCGCAGTTCGAGGGTGAGCTGAACAGTTACCGGTAAAGATTGCGGCAAAGTTCAACTGCCTGCCGCGCGCCGGCTCGGAAAAAACGAGACTTGCAATCATCGACCCTTCCCTTAACTTTCCTGCGTTTTTCTGGAAGCGAGCGTAGCTCAGCCCGGTAGAGCGTCACCTTGCCAAGGTGAATGTCGAGGGTTCGAATCCCTTCGCTCGCTCCAACTTTTTCCCGGCCAACTTTCCAATCCCACCCGGGTCCGTGGATTCCAGACCATCCACGAGCCTCACGCGTATCGGGACCCTGCCTGAACTCTGCGTCCCGGCAGCGACCGCGCTTGAGCGGGTCGATTCCCGGATAACATGTCGTTTGCGCGCCGTCATAGAAGGAAGCTGCTCCTCGTGTATGTGCTGGCCGCCTCGGCAGGCGTCATGGCCGCCTGGTATTTGACGTCTCCGGGGCGAACCTTGAGCCACGACGGAAAAACGTTGAACGAGTGGCTCGATGTGCTGGACGACACGCGGCCCATCAACACGGTCAAGGCGGACGGGGGCAAAACTTTCGTGGAATCCCGCGAAGCGTTTTTGCAGATTGGAGAATGGGCTGCACCGCCGCTGGCGTGGCGTCTGAAAGCAAAGCCCTCGTTCTATGAAACGCATCTGTTTCACAGGCTGCCCGCCTGGATGAAGGCGCGTCTGCCCGCGCCCAGGAGCATGGGGACCATGAATATGATCCGCAACCGGAGCTATTCGGTCCTGCGGACCATGGGACCCGCGGCGCGGCGGGCGGTGCCGCAACTCCGGAAACAATTGGCCAGGGGAGACACCACCCAACGTGGCAACGCGGCAGCCCTGCTCGGTTCCATCGGGCCCGATGCCGTGAGTGCGGTTCCCCTCCTTGCCGGCGCTTTGGAGGATCCCGACCGCTCGATCCGGCTTCACGCCTGTGACTCGCTGGGTAAAATTGGGTGCGCGCCCGCAATTGCGGTCCCTGCTCTTCAATCGGCCCTGGAGAACGGACGAGTTCCATTCCAAGACGCGGTGATTTCGTTGGGACAGTTCGGTCCCGCCGCTGCGGCCGCCGTTCCGCTCATCGAGAAGGGACTGACGAACGAGGTGCCCCAGATCCGATCCTACACGGCGCGAACACTCGGTCGGATCGGACCGGCGTCGGCGCCCACCGTGGACGCTCTGACCGCGGCGCTGCGGGACCGGTGGTGGTATGTGCGTGAGAACGCGGCCATCGCCCTGGGGCGCATCGGCGCGAAGGCCGGTCCGGCTCTCCCCCTGCTTGAGACCTTGAGTCAGGCTGATCCCAACCAGGACGTCCGCGCGGCCGCGGAGGAAGCGATCCGGCGGATCGAGGGGCCGCTTCAGGAAGGAAAACGAGAAGCCGGAAACTGAGAGGGCAGGCCGGGGTGAAATGGAAAAGGAGCGGAAGTCGGAGAGGCAATGGGGTCGTATCTAAATATCAGGCAAAGCCATTGGCCGGGTTGAAACACTATGGGTGTGTGGTCGGGACTATTCCTGCGCTTCTGCCAGCTTCTTCATGTAGTCATTTGGCGCAAGGTCGTGAGCTTTGGCCAACGTTTCGATCGCATTGGCAGTCAACCGGCATTCGCCGTTTTCGATTCGTCCGATCTGCTTCTCGCTTAATCCCGGAATACCAGCGCGCTTGAGCCGCGTCGATTCACGAAGCTTTTGAACAGCCTTGCCGTAGCGTTTGTTGAACTCACCGCTCTTCTGAGCCGCCTTGAGAGCGGCCTTTGGATCAACCACCTGCTGCAACTGCGCCCAACCAAGATGAACATCGAGTTCGGGCCAGTAGATGAATGCGCCATCTTCGTCTATTTCAAACTCTTGAAGCTCCGACGCATCTGCGTCCTTGAATTGGGGAATTCTGCCGATTGGAACGTCCAAGCGCTCAAAGTTTGGGGAAACGACGCGCAGGATGCCATTCTCAACTCGCGCATCCAGAACTCGGTTCTCCGTATCATCATTCGCCTCAAGGCTTGATGCCAGGCGCTCCAAAAGTGAACGAATCAGCGTTGCCGCGAAAGTGCTCTTGCCAGCACCGAATTTGCCCTCGACGACGTAGCAACGCTGGGGCGTGCGAATCTGCAGATCCAGGATCCTGGATAGCAGTCTGTCTGTCGAAGCGCCTTCGTTAAGGATGAGCAGGCGGGTATCGTGCGCCGTCCATCGGCGGAACAGCTCAACGAAGGATTCATCCAAGTCTTGAGAAAACGTTACAAAGACACGCCGACCCACATGCCTGGAGTTCTCCCGAGGCCGGGAGATGCGTGCATGACCCAGGCGTGACAGTGCCTGCCAGGAATCTCTGGCTCTGGACCGAATTTCCCCGTAGGGAATGAATTCGATCTCAACTTTCATGGGGATTAACTTTTTGTTCCCATTCCTGCAAGATCTCGAAACGATGGAGTTCGACCATTTTCCCTCAGCTTCTTCCTGTCTTGAACAGGAACAAAGGACTTTGTGGATTTCCGCCACTTGATCTCAAACATTGCCTCACCCTCTTCCAGAAACTTGACGCGAACCTCCCACTCTCCCCTCCGCTTCGCGTGGAAATGCGCCGGCTCATGGTCGTTTGAATAGAACCACAATTGCATTCCCGGGATTGAAAAACACTGGAGCTTTGACATTCAGCATAAAGGAAATTGCCCCCGCTTCGGACATTTCGCAAGAACGACTTGTCAATAACTGTCCGCATTTGGCGGACGGGGTGTGCTTCGACAAGCCACGGTTCAGCAACTCCGCAGCGGCGTCAGCAAAAGGCTGCTTCCTTCTGAAAAAGGCTTGAAGAAATCAACAAGCTTCCGGAAGCAGGATCGTGGTTGTGGACCGATCCGCTTCGGTAACGCTTGAAGGGGATTCCGAGCGCAGTCGCTGGGTGATGGGATTGAGGTGGCAATTGTCAATTATTTAGATGCGACCCCATTGCCTCTACTTTGGTGTGGTACTGCTCTCATCGGATAACATCCGTCCAAAGAGTCATGGTGCAAAAGACGGCGGAATCGCGCCAGACGAGGGTGGTTCAAGAAGATGGCCCGCCCGCCTCGCCCCCGATGGCGCTCTTGAGCCATGCACGGGCGAATGCCCAATGCCGGTCCACCATTCGCGGCGAGATCTCGATGGCGTCGGCAATCTCCGGAATCGTCATCCCGACGAAATAGCGCAATTTGACAACCTGCGCGGCCATCGGCTCCTCGCGCTCCAATAGGTCGATCGCTTCGTGAACAGCCAACACTTCGTCGTCGGGCGCCTGCAATTCAATCTGGGATTCGCGCAGTTCCTCCAGAGGAATTCCTTCCCCTCGCTTCAGTGCCGCTTTGCGCCGGGATCGGTCGATGAGAATCCGGCGCATCGCTTCGGCCGCCGCTCCGAAAAAATGGGCGCGCCCCCGCCACTGCTGGCGCTCGGCCCCGGCGAGCTTCAGCCAGGCTTCGTGGACCAGGGCCGTCGGTTGGAGCGTCTGGCCGGGGGCTTCGCAGGCCATTTTGTGCGCCGCCAGCTTGCGCAATTCATCGTAGATCAAGGAGAACAATTCAGGAGCGGCGCTGGAATCACCGTCATGCACCTGTTCGAGAATGCGCGTGACATCGCTCACAGGTAGCGATTCTAACGAAAATCATTCCATTTGCTAATCAATTTTGCGCTCGTTTGCTCAACGCGCCGGCGCAGGCCCAGGTCCTGACCGCAAGCTGGTGTCCCAAAAGGCGGAGATTGTTCTCGCCCGAGACCGCCCTCCTTCCGCCTGGAGGGATAGTCGTTGCTGTCAAGAGTTCATGGCGTAAAACGTGACGAAAACACGCCACTGTTTTTTGAAGATTCTGGAGTGGCCTATCTCTTGGGATTACCTGCGGCTTTTTTACTCCGCATCGATCTCCGCCAGCGGCGGAGCACGCCAGAGCTTGATCGCACCTTGATGTTCGACCACGACGAGGGTATCCAAGGACTGAACCTGGTGACGCTCTAACGGCGCGAAGCGGTCTGAGTCGCAGGTGGTCCCTCTTTGTTGCCTCTGCTCGCGCCAGTTCAACTCCGCTGCTGGAATCGAGCTCATGGCTGCTTGATCTCCGTTCTCTCGTTCGCCTCTGGGTCGAGCGTCACCTTGATCCCCTTGACCGGATTGCCCTGGGCATCGGTGAACCGGACGGAGCCCTTCCAGTCCACGAATTCATTCACCACTTTGAAGACCAGCACATTCAACCCCGCGTTCAGAGCGATGTCTGGGACCGTATCCTGATCCACAACAAAGCCCCGGCCGAAGGGATACTTGTAGATCTGCTTCCCATTGAGATACACCTTGGCCTCATCGTCGCTGCCCACCAGCATCCGCAGTCCGCGCTGCTTAACTTCCGATCGGATATAGCAGACCGCGTAGGCCACGCTCTGAGGCCAGGTCTCCCCTAGGATCAGGTTAAAATCAATCACGTAATCATCCTGGGCCACCTCCCGCCACCTCAACTTGCCGCTCACCACGACCGTCCTTTCGCCCGCCTTGGGTCTGAATCGGCCTTCACCTTCAATCTGCTCCGTTTCCGCTGCGTCCTCTGCGCTCTGCCCCTCGGCGAACCGGATCGGTGCCAGGATGAGCCACTGTTTAATGGCACCCTCGTCATGGGCGTGAACGATCCGTCGTGCCTCGTTCCCGGCGGTGCTCTCGCGTTGCAAGGTTGTCAGATATTGCGCCGCCGCCCGTTCCTCCTCCTGCCATGCAGCGACCTCGTCCGCTCGCGCCGATTGCCAAATCTTGGCTGTATTATCCGTACTTCCAGTGGCAATCTGTTGGCCGTCCGGGGAAAAGGCTACCGACGAAATAAAATCCGTGTGTCCGGTGAGCGTGAGGAGTTCCTGACCGCT